>JBOFJB010000280.1:0-1779 GCA_051650465.1 Dermatophilaceae bacterium
TGCGTCGTGCGCGCGGTCGACCGCTGGACCGACTTCTACATGCACGAGTCGTGCGGCAAGTGCACCCCGTGTCGCGAGGGCACCTGGTGGCTGAAGCAGATCCTCGGCCGGCTCGAGCACGGCCAGGGCAGCGAGGAGGACCTCGACAAGCTCCTCGACATCTGCGACAACATCCTCGGCCGCAGCTTCTGCGCGCTCGGCGACGGCGCGACGAGCCCGATCACCAGCTCCATCCAGTACTTCCGCGACGAGTACATCGCCCACCTCACCCATGGCGGCTGCCCGTTCGACCCGAGGGCGTCGACGCTGTTCGCCACGGACGCGAAGGACAGCGTGCCCGCATGACCACCACGTCCGAGCCGGCCGCTCCCGCCGCGGTCGACCTCGTCACCCTGACCATCGACGGGGTCGAGGTGAGCGTGCCCAAGGGCACGCTCATCATCCGGGCCGCCGAGCAGGTCGGCATCGACATCCCGCGGTTCTGCGACCACCCCGGGCTCGACCCGGTCGGGGCCTGCCGCCAGTGCCTGGTCGAGGTGTGGATGCCGGGTCGCCCGGGCCCCGACGGCGTCCCCGGCGAGCCCACCCAGATGCAGGGCCCGCCCGGGCGGATGAAGCCGCAGGCCTCGTGCACGATGGCCGTGGCCCCCGGCATGGTGGTCAAGACGCAGTACACCTCCGAGGGTGCCGACAAGGCCCAGCGCGGCGTCATGGAGCTGCTGCTCATCAACCACCCGCTCGACTGCCCGGTCTGCGACAAGGGCGGCGAGTGCCCGCTGCAGAACCAGGCGATGAGCAACGGCCGGTCGACGTCGCGGTTCGAGGACGTCAAGCGCACCTACCCCAAGCCGATCAACATCTCCAGTCAGGTGCTGCTCGACCGGGAGCGGTGTGTGCTGTGCGCCCGCTGCACCCGCTTCTCCGAGCAGGTCGCCGGTGACCCGTTCATCGCCCTCGTCGAGCGAGGGGCGCTGCAGCAGGTGGGCATCTACGAGGAGAAACCGTTCGAGAGCTACTTCTCCGGCAACACCGTGCAGATCTGCCCGGTGGGTGCGCTCACCGGATCCGCGTACCGGTTCCGCAGCCGGCCCTTCGACCTGGTCTCCACGCCGAGCGTCTGCGAACACTGCGCCAGCGGCTGCGCCCAGCGCACCGACCACCGTCGTGGCACGGTGCTGCGCCGTCTCGCCCAGGCCGACCCGGCCGTCAACGAAGAGTGGAACTGCGACAAGGGCCGGTGGGCGTTCGCCTCCACCGGTGTCGGCGACCGGCTCGAGCTGCCCATGGTCAGGGCGGATGACGGTCAGCTCCGCGTGGCGTCGTGGCAGGACGCCCTGGCCGCCGCGGCGGCGGGGCTGGCCGCGGCCGGGTCGGCCGGTGTGCTCACCGGCGGACGGGTCAGCGCCGAGGACGCCTACGCCTACGGCAAGTTCGCGCGCACCGTGCTCGGCACCAACGACGTCGACTTCCGGGCCCGCCCGCACTCGGCCGAGGAGGCCGCCTTCCTCGCCTCCACGGTCGTCGGCGCCACCCCGGACCACGGCGCGGTCAGCTACGCCGACCTCGAGGCGGCCGGCAGCGTGCTGCTCGTCGGGTTCGAGCCCGAGGACGAGAGCCCGATCGTCTTCCTGCGGCTGCGCAAGGCGTTCCGCACCCGCGGCGCCCGGGTGTTCGCGGTGTCGCCGGTGGCGACCCGCGGGCTGGCCAAGATGGGCGGTCGCTTCATCCCGGCCGCTCCGGGCACCGAGCCCGAGGTGCTCGGAGCACTGTCCACCGGTG
>JBOFJB010000281.1:0-6052 GCA_051650465.1 Dermatophilaceae bacterium
TACGAGGAGGACGACCGGTCCACCACCCACCCGGTGGTCGCCGACATCTGCGACACCGGGATGGTCGCGACCGCCTTCGACGGGATCACCTACGCCAAGGGCGCGTCGATCCTCAGGCAGCTCGCGCACTGGGTCGGCCCCGAGGAGTTCACTGCCGGTGTGCGGCGCTTCGTCGCGGCTCACGCGTACGGCAACGCCGGCCTCGCGGAGTTGCTCGCCGAACTCGGCCGCGCACAGGTAGAGGAGAGCCGCGGCGGCGCCGGCGGGCTGGCCCGGTGGGCGCAGGAGTGGTTGACGTCGACCGGGGCAGGAGTCGCCTGGCCCGAACTGCGCGTAGGCCCGGACGGTCGCTATGTCGCGGCGAGGGTGCACCAGGTTCGGGCTGGTGGGCCGGCGCAACGGCATCGGGTCGCGATCGGGCTCTACGTCAGCGCCGGTGGGACCCTCGAGCGTCGAGATCGGGTCGAGGTGGACCTGACCGGACCGGTCACCGATGTTCCCGATCTGGTCGGGCGTGCGGTCGCCGACCTGGTACTCGTCAACGACGACGACCTGGCCTACACGCGGGTCCGCTTCGACCCTCGGTCCGCCAGCACCGTGGCGGACCGGCTGGGTGACCTCCGGAGCCCCCTGGCTCGTGTGCTGTGCTGGGAGACGCTGTGGGACGTCACCCGCAGTGCCGAGTTACCGGCGAGCCGCTGGATCGCCGTCGTCGCACGCCATGCGGAGCGAGAAACCGAGGCCGGTGTGCTCCAAGGCACGTTGGCTCGGGCCGGCCTCGCGATGCACCAGTACGTGGCCGCCGGCGGCGTCGACCGCGCGCGTCGCCGGCTCGTCACCGCGGCTCGCGGCGCACTCGACCGGTCCGCGCCAGGCAGCGACGCGCAACTCACGTGGGTCCGGTTCCTGGTCTCCCACGAGATCGATCCGCGGTTCGCTGTCGCGCTGCTCGACCCGCACGGCCGGCATCCGGACGGGTTGGTGGTGGACGCGGCGCTGCGATGGCACGCGGTCGTCCGGTTGGCCGTCCTCGGCGCCCTCGGCGAGGACGGCATCGACCGAGAAGCTGCTCGGGAGCCTGGCGATCTCGGCTGGCGACGGGCATGGACCGCCCGGGCTGCGCTGCCCGACCCGGCGGCGAAGAAGACCGCTTTCGCCACCGCTGTCGCCGGTGACGGGCTCGGGCTGGCCACCCGGCGCGCCATCCTCGCCGGCTTCTGGCGGTCGGATCATCCGGAGTCGCTGGCGGACTACGCAACCGTGCACTGGGCGCATGCCGTCCAGCGGGTGTGGCGTGAGCAGTCTCCCGCTGAGGCGGCGGCCCTCACCGAGGCGCTCTTTCCGGCGTCGCGGATGACGGAGGACGTCGTGGCCACGGCCGACCGGCTGGTGTCCTCGCAGCGGCTGCCGGCGATGGCGAACCGGATCGTCGTCGAGGCACGCGACGACGCGATACGGACCCTGCGGGTCCGGGCCGCCGACGAGCGAGCGAACGGTGTCGCCTCGACCAGTTGACCAGCGGCGCTGTAGGGGTCGGACGTTGTCTCCACCCGTTGGCCGACCTCGTCAGGTGATGGTGAGGGGTGGAGCCAAGCGAGCTCCACCTCAAGGTGGTGGGGGGATCTCGCCGGAGCCGCGCTGGACGAGGGTGGGCTCGATGACCACGTGCCGCGGGGGGGCGGTGTCGCCGGCGATGCGGGTGAACAGCAGGTCGGCCACGGTCTGGCCGATGCGCCACACGTCCTGGCGGATGACGGTCAGCGGCGGGTCGAGCAGGTCGGCCATGGGGAAGTCGTCGAACCCGACCAGGGCCACCGTGCTTCGTAGGCCCCGCTCGGCGAGCGCACGTACCGCACCGGCGGCGAGGAGGTTGCGCCCCGCGAAGAGGGCGGTTGGCGGATCGGCGAGGTCGAGCAGCCGGTGCACGACCGCGGTGGCCTGCTGGCTCGACTCGACGCTGGCGACCAGGAGCGCTGGGTCGGCCTGAAGGCCGCGGGCCGCGTACGCCTCGATGAAGCCGTCGCGTCGCCGGTCCGAGGTGTGCAGCCCGGTGAGGTGGAACAGGGCACCGATCCGCCGGTGGCCGAGGTCGAGCAGATGGTCGACCGCGAGTCGGGCGCCGCGGTGGTTGTCGACGATGACCGAGTCGGCGTCGACCCCCCGTGGTGGACGGTCGACGAACACGGCTGACGTCCCACTGCGCAACTCGCCGACGAGGTACTCCTGCCGCGACGTGGCCGGCATGAGCACCAGCCCGTCGACCCGGCGGGTGACGAGGTCGTGCACCAGTTCCTGCTCCCGCTCGGCGCCCTCGTCGAGGCTGGCGGCCAGCACCGCGGTGTGATGGCGCCGTGCGGTGTCCTCGAGGGCGCGGAGCACGGAGGCCGAGAACGAGTTGGAGATGTCCTGCACGAGCGCGCCGATGAGTCCGGTGCGCGCTCCGGTGCGGCGCAGGTTGCTCGCCGCGAGGTTGGGTCGGTAGTTGAGCCGAGCGACTGCGGCGATGACCCGGTCGCGCACGTCGGCCGAGACCCGGGGTTCGTCGTTGACCACGCGCGAGACAGTCTTCAGGCTCACCCCGGCGAGTGCGGCGACGTCGCGCATCGTCGCTCGAGGCGGCCCTGACAACGGTGTCACGTTCATGTCACATACTTAAAGGACGGGTTGACCGAAGTGCAAGTACGCGCTACAACTCAATTTGACAACGTTGTCAGATGGCGGCGTCGTCCGGCTCACGTTCGACAACTCAAAGGAGAGTTATCGCCATGTACATCCGACACCACCGGTCCCGGGCTGCGCGCCGGGCGCTCGCGACCGTCGGCATCATCGGGCTCGCCCTTGGCACCGCGGCGTGCGGTGACGACGGCGGTGACTCCGGCAGCGGCGGAGGCGACGAGAAAATCGGCGTCGCGCTCATCACCAAGGACTCCAGCAACCCGTTCTTCGTCGCCATGCAGAAGGGCGCCAAGGCCGACGCCGAGAAGAACAGCGTCGACCTCACCGTCGCCTCCGGCGAGAAGGAAGGCGACGACGCCGGCCAGATCAAGGCCATCGAGGATGCCGTCGCCCGCGGCGACAAGGGCATCCTCATCACGCCGATGTCCACCGGTGTCAACGCCGCGATGGAGAAGGCTCGTGACGCCGGCCTCTACGTCATCGCCCTCGACACTCCGCCCGACCCGCCGGACACCGTCGACATCACCTTCGCCACCGACAACCGGCTTGCCGGCCAACTCATCGGCAAGTGGGCTGCGTCCCAACTCGGTGGCAAGCCGGCGACCATCGCTCTGCTCGACCTCTTCAACGACAAGGTGGTCTCAGTCGACTACGACCGCGACCAGGGCTTCCTCGAGGGCATGGGCATCGATGTCGCCGACGGCACAAAGAACGGCGACGAGGCCAAGACCGGCAAGTACACCGGCGGCACGGGCGGCGACTACTCGATCGTGTGCAACGAGGCCTCGCTCGGCAACGAGACCGACGGCGTCAAGGCGATGGAGAACTGCCTTGCCAAGTCGAAGACCATCAACGTCGTCTACACCATCAACGAGCCGGCCGCGGTCGGCGCGAAGAAGGCGCTCGACGACGCCGGCATCAAGGACGCCATCATCGTGTCGGTCGACGGCGGTTGCGCCGGAGTGAAGTCCGTCAAGGACGGCGTCATCGGTGCGACCTCGCAGCAGTATCCGCTGAAGATGGCCACCCTCGGTATGGAGGCGATCGCGAAGATCGCTCGCGGTGGCGAGAAGCCGGAGACGTCCGACGGTCTCGACTTCTTCAACACCGGTGTCGCGCTTGTCACCGACAAACCCGCCGACGGCGTCGACAGCATCGACACGGCTGAGGCCACCGAGATCTGCTGGGGCTGACCCACCGATGTCGTCGTCCACATCGGCTGCCGCCGCCGAGCTCGCTCGGCGGCGGCAGGCCCCGCTCCAGCGGGTCCAGCACCTCCTGCACGCCCGGCCCTGGCTGAGTCCACTGGCCATCCTGCTGCTCACCTACGTCGTGTTCGCCAGTCTGGACGACCGGGTGGTCGACTCCAGCGCCATCGCGGTCAACCTGCAGCAGACCGCCGTTCCCATCGCCGTGCTCGCGATCGGCCAGACGCTCGTCATCCTCACTGCCGGCATCGACCTCGCCGTCGGGGCCACCGCGGTGTTATCGATGATGGTGATGGCCTCTCTCGCAGCCGATTCCGTTGTGCCGGGCCCGGTGGCGATCCTCATCGGCATCACCCTCGGCGTGGCTGCCGGATTCCTCAACGGCATCCTCATCACCCGGCTCACCCTGCCGCCGTTCATCGTCACCCTCGGCACGCTGAGCATCTTCACGGCGATCGCGCTGCTGTACTCCGGCGGCAGCAGCATCATCGCCGACGAGATGCCCGACTCGCTCAGCCTGCTCGGTGAGAGCTTCGGGCCGCGCGGGTTTCGGCTCACCGTCGGCGTCATCGTCGTCGTGGTGCTCTACCTCGTCGTCGGCTACGTGCTCAGTCAGACCGCCTGGGGCCGGCACGTGTACGCCGTGGGCGATGACCCCGAGTCGGCCCGACTCTCCGGCGTCGACAGCAGGCGCGTCCTGGTGTCGGTGTACATGTTGGCCGGGCTGATCTACGGCATCGGCGCCTGGCTGCTCATCGGGCGCACCGGTGCGGCCACGCCCAACGCCGTCGGCAACATCAACCTCGAGACCATCACTGCGGTCGTCATCGGCGGCACCTCACTCTTCGGTGGTCGCGGAACGCTGGTCGGCACCCTGCTCGGAGCGCTCATCGTCAACACCTTCGGCCAAGGTCTGTCGATCCTCGGCGTCGATGCGCAATGGCGCATCCTCGCCATCGGCATCCTCGTCATCCTTGCCGTGTCGGTCGACCAATGGATCCGGAAGGTGAAGGCATGAGCACCACCCCAGACAGTCCTGCGCTCCCTCGGCCCCTGCAGAGCGTGAGAACCGCCACCGACAGACCCCGGGCGACTCGATGAGCGGCATCACCCGGCTACCGCTGACCCTCGGCCATCTCCCGGACACCAAGCGGCACCTGTACGAGCCGGCGCCGGTGCTCTCCGCGCGCGACCTCGTCATCACCTTCGGGCGGGTCGTCGGCCTCGACGGGGTCAGCCTCGACCTGTACCGCGGCGAGGTGCTGGCGGTCATCGGCGACAACGGTGCCGGCAAGTCCACCCTGATCAAGTGCCTTACGGGCGCCTACCAGCCCGCGTCGGGCGAACTGTTCCTGGACGGCGAACCGGTGAGTTTCAAACGTCCGCAGGACGCCCGCGACGCCGGCATCGAGACGGTGTACCAGCAGTTGGCCGTCATCCCCGCACTCGACATCGCGAGCAACCTCTACCTCGCCCGCGAGGAGCGTCGCAAGGGTCCGCTCGGTTCGGTGCTGCGCATGCTCGACACGAAGGGGATGAAGGCGCGTGCCGGCGAGGCCGTGCGGGGCCTCGGCATCCAGACCATCCAGAACATGGGGCAGGCCGTCGAGACGCTCTCTGGTGGCCAGCGCCAGGCCGTGGCGGTCGCTCGAGCCGCGGCCTTCGGAAGCAAAGTCGTCGTCCTCGACGAGCCCACGGCCGCGCTCGGGGTCAAGGAGTCGGGGATGGTGCTCGACATGATCCGGCAACTCCGCGACAACGGCCTGGCCATCATCCTCATCAGCCACAACATGCCGCACGTGTGGGAGGTCGCCGATCGCATCCACATCCAACGGCTCGGCGGCTGCGCCGGCGTCATCACGCCGCAGTCGCACGGCATGAGCGACGGCGTCGCCATCATGACCGGCGCCCGGCAACTCACCACCTGACACCGTGATGCGACCGGCAGGCGGGTGGCAGACCGCCATCCGTGCAGGAAACGACGGGCCTCTACACCGGTGGTGAGCCTGTGGCCGTGCTAAGTTCACCTGCGGTTGCAGCACACCAGTACCTCGTAGGTCGAACATCACGCGCCACAAGGGGGCTGTTCGCTTCATCCACGGTCGACGCACACGGCGTCGACCGCGTGCATCACACAGAAAGAGTTACCCCCAATATGGCACAGGGCA
>JBOFJB010000282.1:0-3177 GCA_051650465.1 Dermatophilaceae bacterium
TCCCTGGCCGGCGAGGCCGCCGAGCGGTTCGCGCGGATCCGCATCGATGGTGTCCTCGACGCCCCGCTGTCGATCGTGGTCACCTATGACGCTGACCGTGGCGGGCCGGCGGTGCTGGGCCGGCACGCCATCGCCGACGCCGGAGTGTTCTCGGTGTGCCTGGCGATCCAGAACCTCTGGCTGGCGGCGCATGCTGAGGGGCTCGGCGTGGGCTGGGTGTCGTTCTATCGCGAGCCTTTCCTGCGCGACCTGCTCGGCATCCCCGAGCGGATCCGACCGGTGGCCTGGTTGTGCCTCGGGCCGGTGACTCACACCGAGGCGGTCCCCGACCTGGAGCGTCACGGCTGGCGGCACCGCCGGCCGCTCGGCGATGCCGTCCATGCCGAACGCTGGCCCCACTCGGATGACGGGGACCCGACCCCGGCGCCCGGCGCGGGTCGCCAGACCTCCGCACCGGGGTGAGGAATCTCCGCGCGCGGGAGTGACCACGGCGGACGCCCGGTCGCCGGCCCGGGGGTGCGCAGAGACCTCGTGCGCTCGAGTGGCTCGTCAACGGTCGCCCTGGCCACGTCAACCCGCCGAGCCATCTTGGGTAACCTTGGAGGCGCCGGCGCGGGTGGTAACCCTCGTATGTTGTGCGGCCGAGAAGGGCGACGCCGGGTCCACGAACACTGAGCTACCTGCCAAGGAGATCATCCATGTCCGTCGACCACCAGGTGCGCGACCTCGCGCTCGCCACCGCCGGCCGTCACCAGATCCGCCTCGCCGAGCACGAGATGCCCGGCCTGATGTCGCTGCGCGCTGAGTACGGCGCCACCCAGCCGCTCGCCGGAGCCCGCATCGCCGGCTCGCTGCACATGACCGTGCAGACCGCGGTGCTCATCGAGACCCTCGTCGCGCTCGGCGCCGAGGTCCGTTGGGCGTCGTGCAACATCTACTCCACCCAGGATGAAGCCGCCGCCGCGGTCGTCGTCGGCCCGGACGGCACGCCCGAGAACCCGCAGGGCGTGCCGGTGTTCGCCTGGAAGGGCGAGACCCTCGAGGAGTACTGGGACTGCACCGAGCAGATCCTCACCTGGCCCGGCGGCGCCGGCGCCAACATGATCCTCGACGACGGTGGCGACGCCACTATGCTCGTGCACAAGGGCAAGGAGTGGGAGACCGCCGGCCAGGTGCCGCCCACCACCGAGGACGACACCGAGGAGTTCGGTGTGTTCAAGGCGCTGGTGCGCCGCACGCTCGCCCAGGACCCGCAGAAGTGGACGAAGGTCGCCGCCGAGATCAAGGGCGTCACCGAGGAGACCACCACCGGCGTGCACCGGCTCTACCAGCTGGCCGAGGCCGGCGAGTTGCTCTTCCCGGCGATCAACGTCAACGACTCGGTGACCAAGAGCAAGTTCGACAACAAGTACGGCTGCCGGCACAGCCTCATCGACGGCCTCAACCGGGCCACCGACGTGCTCATCGGCGGCAAGGTCGCCGTGGTCGCGGGCTACGGCGATGTCGGCAAGGGCTGCGCGGAGTCGCTGCGCGGCCAGGGCGCCCGGGTCATCGTCACCGAGATCGACCCGATCTGCGCGCTCCAGGCGGCGATGGACGGCTACCAGGTCGCACAGTTGGAGAGCGTCATCGAGCAGGCCGACATCATCATCACCTCAACGGGCTGCTTCGACGTCGTCACCGCCGCACACATGCAGCGGATGAAGAACAAGGCGATCCTCGCCAACATCGGCCACTTCGACAACGAGATCGACATGGCCGGCCTGGCGAAGGTCCCCGGCATCCAGAAGCAGGAGATCAAGCCGCAGGTGCACGAGTGGACCTTCGAGGGCGGTGACTCGATCATCGTGCTCTCCGAGGGGCGGCTGATGAACCTCGGCAACGCCACCGGCCACCCGAGCTTCGTGATGTCGAACTCGTTCGCCAACCAGACGATCGCCCAGATCGAACTGTTCACCACGGCAGGCGAGTACCTCGACGAGGACGGTGCGCCGAAGGTCGAGACCCTCCCGAAGCACCTCGACGAGAAGGTCGCCACACTGCACCTCGACGCGCTCGGCGTCGAACTCACCGAGCTCACCAAGGAGCAGGCCGAGTACCTCGGCGTCGATGTCGCCGGCCCGTACAAGCCGGAGCACTATCGCTACTGAGCGCCGAATACCGTTGCGAGACAGGCGGGGTCGTCCACACTGGACGGCCCCGCCTGTCGTCGTTCTCGGCCACCGCTGGTGTTCGATGCCGGTCCGGGGTGTCCACCGTACGGCTGAGGCGCGCTCGCCGGTTCGGCATCCGACGTCGAGGTGTTCGGGCGATGTGCGGGGGGTCGGCGCGATGGGACGGTTCTCGGGAGCCGGAAACCACCGGCTGGGCACCCTGCCCCCTCGTTACCCGTGAAAGGCAACTCCCATGACCAAGGCCCTCGTCACCCTCCAGACCCGCATCGTCTCGCTCCGCGACGAGAAGGGCGCCACCGCCGTCGAGTACGGCCTGATGGTCGCTCTCATCGCCGCCGCGATCATCCTGGCCGTCTCCACCCTCGGTGACAACCTCGTCACGCTGTTCGAGGACGTCGACACCGCCGTCGTCGCCCGCTGACGCACTCCGCCACACACTGGACGACGCGATGGAGCGCTCGACACGACACCCGAAGCTTCGGCTCTGTCGTGACGAGAACGGCGCGACCGCGGTGGAGTACGCGCTCATGGCCGGTCTCATCGCCGGCGTGATCGCGGTCGCCGTCGCGGCGATCGGGCCGACCCTCGTGACCTTCTTCGCCGAGGTCAACGCAGCCCTCTAACGGCAGGTCGGGCCCCGCTACCCAGCGGGGCCCGACCTCCCGGCACGCCACCACCCCGACCACATTCCCTCTCCTGTCTTCTGTCAGAAGGAAGTACCTCTCATGGGCAAGCGAGTCATCGCTCTCGTCACCGCCGCCGGCCTCGCGCTCGTCGGGGTCGTGCTCGTCGTGCTCTACACCAAGGCCGCCGACTCCCGTGCCGTGGCGGCGAAGACCCCGACCACCGCGTACGTCACCACCGCGCTGGTGGCCTCGGGAACCTCGCTCGCCGACGCCGCCAAGTCCGGCGCCGTGGTCAAGACCAGCGTCCCCACCGATGCGCTGCCCACCGGTGCGCTCACCGGCATCAGTCAGGACAACCAGGACCTGCTCGCCCTCGG
>JBOFJB010000283.1:0-13442 GCA_051650465.1 Dermatophilaceae bacterium
GCGACAACAAGTTCGCCGCGCTGAACACCGCAGTGTGGTCGGGCGGCTCGTTCATCTACGTGCCGCCGGGCGTGCACGTCGACATCCCGCTGCAGGCCTACTTCCGGATCAACACCGAGAACATGGGCCAGTTCGAGCGCACCCTGATCATCGCCGACGAGGGCTCCTCCGTGCACTACGTCGAGGGCTGCACCGCGCCGATCTACAAGAGCGACTCGCTGCACTCCGCGGTCGTCGAGATCGTCGTCAAGAAGAACGCCCGGGTGCGCTACACGACCATCCAGAACTGGTCGAACAACGTCTACAACCTCGTCACCAAGCGGGCCACCTGCGCCGAGGGCGCGACGATGGAGTGGATCGACGGCAACATCGGCTCCAAGGTCACCATGAAGTACCCGGCCGTGTTCCTCCTCGGCGAGCACTCCCGCGGTGAGACGCTCTCGATCGCGTTCGCCGGCGAGGGCCAGCACCAGGACGCCGGCGCCAAGATGGTGCACGCCGCACCGCACACGAGCAGCCAGATCGTCAGCAAGTCGGTCGCTCGCGGCGGTGGCCGCACCTCGTACCGCGGTCTCGTGCAGGTGATGGAGGGCGCGCACGGCTCGCGCAGTTCGGTGGTCTGCGACGCCCTGCTCGTCGACACGATCAGCCGCTCCGACACCTACCCCTATGTCGACATCCGCGAGGACGACGTGCAGATGGGGCACGAGGCCACCGTCTCGAAGGTGTCCGAGGACCAGTTGTTCTACCTCATGTCGCGCGGGCTCTCCGAGGAGGAGGCCATGGCGATGATCGTGCGCGGCTTCGTCGAGCCGATCGCCAAGGAGTTGCCCATGGAGTACGCCCTTGAGTTGAACCGGCTCATCGAGCTGCAGATGGAAGGAGCAGTCGGCTGATGTCGCTGCTGACCCCCCAGCGCCCCGCCGCGGGCGCCCACTCGCACGGCGCCGGCGCGGTGCCCGACCGCTCGCGCGCAGAACGCATGGCGTCATTCGACGTCGCCGCGTTCCCCGTGCCGCACGGCCGTGAGGAGGAGTGGCGCTTCACCCCGGTCGACCGGCTCGGTGCGCTGTTCCGCGATGAGGCCACCGGCGCCCACCTCACGTGGGAGCAGTCACTCCCCGAGGGCGTCACGCTCGGCCGGATGACGGTCACCGACTGGCGCGCGCTCGGCGCGCCCGCCCCCGGAGACCGCGCCGCCGCCGTGGCGGCTGCGCATAGCGGTGGGGTCGCCGTGGTCGACATCGAGGCTGCGGCCGAGTTCACCGAACCCGTACGGATCCGGCTCTCCGGCAACGGTGCTGACGTGGTCCATGGCCACCTACTGGTGCGCGTCGGGCGGTTCGCCCACGCCACGGTGCTGATCGAGCACGACGGCACCGCCGACTACTCCGAGATGCTCACCGTGCTCGCGGGCGACGGCGCTCAGGTCACGGTGGTCACCGTCCAGGCGTGGGATGACGCGGCACACCACCTCGCGCAGCACGACGTGGTAGTCGGCCGTGACGCCGCGGTGCGGCACATCGCGGTCACCCTCGGCGGCGGCATCGTCCGGATGAACACCAACGCCTCCTACGCTGGACCGGGCGGTTCGTTCGAGGCGTTCGGGGTGTACTTCGCTGATGCCGGGCAGCACCTCGAGCACCGGCTCTTCGTCGACCACGGTCCAGCGCGTTGCCGCTCCAACGTCGAGTACAAAGGTGCTCTGCAGGGAGAGACCGCTCGCACGGTGTGGGTTGGCGACGTCCTCATCCGGGCCAGTGCCGAAGGCACCGACACCTACGAACTCAACCGCAACCTCCTGCTTACCGACGGCGCCCGGGCCGACTCCGTGCCCAACCTCGAGATCGAGACCGGCGAGATCACCGGTGCTGGGCACGCTTCCGCGACCGGCCGGTTCGACGATCAGCAGCTGTTTTACCTCATGGCGCGCGGCATCCCCGAGGAGGAGGCGCGGCGCCTCGTCGTGCGCGGCTTTTTCGCCGGTGTCGTCGCGCGGATCGGCGTGCCCGAGGTGGAGGAGCGGTTGATGGTCGCCATCGAGCGCGAGCTCGGGGCGGCCGAGGAGGCCGCTGCGTGAGCGAGCAGTTGACCGACACCAGCAGTGAGATGAGCGCCGACTTCGTCCGGGTGTGCCGTCTCGACGAGTTGCCCGAGGTGGGTGCTGCGCTCGCCGAGGTCGACGGGCGCCGGGTCACCGTCGTTCGGACCCACGGCGGGGATGTCCACTGTGTCGACGACACCTGCAGCCACGCCGATGTCTCGCTCTCTGAGGGCGAGCTCGACGGCTGCACCTTGGAGTGTTGGCTGCACGGGTCGCGTTTCGACCTGCGTACTGGTGCGCCCACCGGGCCGCCTGCCGTGACCCCGATCGCCGTCCATACCGTCCGCATCGACGGCGACGACGTCTACGTCTCGCTTACGAAGGAGAGTTGAGCCCCGCCATGTCCGAACTCGTTATCACCGACCTTCATGTCACCGTCGACGCCGAGCACGGCACCAAGGAGATCCTTCGCGGCGTCACCCTCACCATTGCCGCCGGCCAGACGCACGCGATCATGGGCCCGAACGGCTCGGGCAAGTCGACCCTGGCCTATGCCGTCGCCGGCCATCCGAAGTACACCGTCACTTCGGGCTCGGTCACCCTCGACGGCGAGGATGTGCTCGCGATGAGCGTCGACGAGCGCGCCCGCGCCGGGGTGTTCCTCGCGATGCAGTACCCAGTCGAAGTGCCTGGTGTGACGGTGTCGAACTTCCTGCGCACCGCCAAGACCGCCGTCGAGGGGGAGGCGCCCAAGTTGCGCACCTGGGTCAAGGACGTCAAGGGAGCGATGGCCGACCTGCGCATGGACGCCGCGTTCGCCGAGCGAAACGTCAACGAGGGCTTCTCCGGCGGCGAGAAGAAGCGCCACGAGATCCTCCAGATGGAGTTGCTCAGACCACGTATCGCCATCCTCGACGAGACCGACTCCGGCCTCGATGTCGACGCCCTGCGAGTGGTGTCCGAGGGGGTGAACCGGGCACAGGAGAGCACCGGTGCCGGCATCCTCCTCATCACCCACTACACCCGGATACTTCGCTACATCCGCCCCGACTTCGTGCATGTCTTCGTCGACGGCCGGATTGCTGAGCAGGGCGGCCCCGAACTCGCCGACCGGCTCGAGGCCGAAGGCTACGACCGCTACCAGGCCCAGGGCGCCGGGGCCTGAGCCGATGGCGACCGCCCCGTTCACCGACGAGGAACTGGCTCGCATCCGGGCCGACTTCTCGATCCTCAGCCGCACAGTGCGCGGGGGGCACCCACTGGTCTACCTCGACTCGGGCGCCACCTCGCACAAGCCGCGCCAGGTCCTCGACGCCGAGCGGCGTTTCTATGAGCACACCAATGCCGCGGTGCACCGCGGCGCGCATCAGCTCTCCGAGGAGGGCACCGATGCCTATGAGTCGGCCCGGATGACGGTCGCGCGCTTCGTCGGCGGCGCGGCATCCGAGGTGGTGTTCACGCGCAACGCTACCGAGGCGCTCAACCTCGTGGCCTACGCGTTCACCAATGGCACGGCCGGCGGGGGCGGCGGGTACGGCGACCGGTTTCGGCTTGGGCCGGGTGACGAGGTGCTCCTTACCGAGATGGAGCACCACGCGAATCTCGTGCCGTGGCAGGAGGCCTGCCGCCGTACTGGCGCGACGCTGCGCTGGGTTCCGGTGACGGCCGACGGCCGGCTCGACCTTGAGCATCTCGACGACCTGCTGACCGAGCGCACCAAGGTGTTCGCCTTCACTCACGTCTCCAACGTGCTCGGCACGGTACTGCCGGTGCGTGAGCTTGCGGAGCGGGCCCAGGCGGTGGGTGCGTTGACCGTGCTCGACGCGTGCCAGTCGGTGCCGCACCTTCCGGTCGACGCCGCTGACCTCGGCGTCGACTTCTTGGCGTTCTCGGGTCACAAGATGCTTGGCCCGCTCGGCATCGGGGTGCTCTGGGGCCGCACCGAGCTGCTCGACCAGATGCCGGTGTTCCTCACCGGGGGCTCGATGATCGAGACGGTGCGGATGGAGGGCTCCACTTACGCGCCTGCGCCGCAGAAGTTCGAGGCCGGCGTGCCGGTGGCCGCCCAGGCCGTCGGGCTGGCGGTCGCCTGCGACTACCTCTCGGCGCTCGGCATGGGTCGGGTGCACGCCCACGAGTTGGCGCTCACTCAGCGGCTGCTCGCCGGTCTGGCCGCTCGGCCGTGGGTGCGCGTGCTTGGGCCGTCCGGCCTAGAGGGTCGCGGGGGAGCGGTGGCCTTCGTGGTCGACGGGGTGCACGCGCACGACGTGGGCCAGGTGCTCGACGACCAGGGCGTCGCCGTGCGAGTTGGCCACCACTGTGCCTGGCCACTGCACCGGGCGCTGGGCGTCACGGCCAGCACGCGCGCCAGTCTGGCCGTCTACACCACCCCGGCCGAGGTCGACGCCCTTCTCGAGGCGCTCGACCGGGTTCCTGCGGTGTTCGGCGTGGAGGTCGCTGTCTGATGGATCTCTACCAGGAGTTGATCCTCGAGCACTCCAAGCGCCCGGTTCGCTCCGGGCTGCGGGAGCCATTCGGGGCCGAGGTGCACCACGTGAACCCGACCTGCGGCGACGAGGTCACGCTGCGGGTGCGTCTGCTCGGCGAAGGCGGCGGCGCGGTGGTCGAGGACGTTTCCTACGACGCCACCGGATGCTCCATCAGTGTCGCGTCGGCGTCGATGCTCGCCGAGGAGGTCACCGGCCGCTCGGTTACCGACGCTCGGCAGGTCCACCACGCCATGCACGCCATGCTCACCAGCCGTGGTGAGAACCCCGGAGACGAGTCCATCATCGGTGATGCCGTCGCGCTCGCCGGGGTCGCGAAGTACCCGGCGCGGGTGAAGTGCGGCCTGCTGCCGTGGATGGCGTTCACCGACGCGCTGCACCAGGCCGAAGGAGAAAACCCATGAGCGAGACCGCAACTCCGGCAAACGTCGCCGATGTCGAGGAGGCGATGCGCGATGTCGTCGACCCCGAACTCGGCATCAACGTCGTCGACCTCGGGCTGGTCTACGGCATCACCGTGGACCCGCAAAACCATGCCGTCATCGACATGACGCTCACGTCGGCGGCGTGCCCGCTCACCGACGTCATCGAGGAGCAGACCGCGTCCTCGCTGGAGGGGCTGGTCGCGTCCTACCGGGTCAACTGGGTGTGGATGCCGCCGTGGGGCCCCGACAAGATCACCGACGACGGGCGCGAGCAGTTGCGCGCACTCGGCTTCAACATCTGACGAACCTGGCGGTGAGGATCCGAGTCGTCGAGGTTGCACCCGAGCGGCTCGACGGGTGGCTCGAGCGGTTCGCGGCCAACAATCCCGACGGGCCGCAACACGTGGTGGGCGTCGAGCACTTCGACCACGACCCGGTCGGCTTGCTCCTGATCCGGCGGGGTGGCTACGCGGTCGGAGTCGCGGCGGGTCACCGCGTGGTCGCACACAAGGTCGGTACCCGATACGTGCAGTCCCGCACGGCGGCCGGCGGATGGAGCCAGCAGCGCTTCGCGAGGCGTCGGGCCAACCAGGCCGACGAACTCGTCGGCGCGGCGGCCGATGTCGCGGCGCGGATCGTCCTCGCCGGCGCGTCCCCGTCATCCGGCGGTGTGGCGGATGACGTGCGCGGGCTCGTCGTCGGAGGTGACCGGGCGCTGGTGGCGGCAGTGCTCGCGGACCGGCGGCTGGCCGGCATCCGCGACCTGCCGACGCGAGACCTCTACGACCTGCCGGACCCGCGGCTTGACGTGCTGCGGGTGGCCGCCGAGCGCGGTCGGGCCGTGCGCGTGACCATCGACGAGTAGCGGGCGGAGCGGCAGCAGGTCCGCGTCGCGGACCTGGCCAAGGTGACTGCGAGAGTGCGTTGTCGGGCCCCCCGGTGCCGGTCACCCGGCCGGCGATCTACTCGACGTGTCGGGCGATGTTGACCACCGGGCCGCCGGGCGCGCGCACGAGGAAGCGCCGGATGCCCCACGGCTCGTCGGTCAGCGGGTGGACGATCTCGTACCCGGCGGCCCGTGCCTCCTTGTAGGCGGCATCGACGTCGTCGACCTTGACGGTCATCGCCGAGTCCTCGGGGGCCGTGGCATCGCGGGTCACCAGCTGCACGTGCTCCCCGTTCTCTGGCGACGTGTAGCGCGCCACCCAGCCGAGGTTCATCTCCTCGTGCGTCAAACCCATGAAGTCGGCCCAGAAGCCCCGGGCCGCGTCGATGTCGTCGACCTGGACGTTCGTGGTGATCCGGATGACCTGCACCGTGCCTCTTTCGTTGCCGCCGGGCGCGCCCTCTGTCGTCGGGGCCGGTCCCGCCCAGCCTACGGCGGGTCGGTCGTCCCGCACCGAGGACCGTCCCGCGGAGCCGATGCCGCGAGCCGTCGTTGACACGCTGGTGGTTTGCGAGGCAAACTGTTGTTGTCGGTTTGTGGAGCAAACATTGGAGGCGGCATGTCGCACGACGACCAGACCCTGACGGCGCGTGAGGCGTCGGCCCTGCTCGAGTCCAGCCATGACGAGGCGCTCACCGCGCTCGACGTCCCCACCCGGCTGTTGCTCTCCGCCTGGGGTGCAGGGCTGGCCGGCGGCCACCTCGCCATCTGGTGGAGCGTGCGCGAGCAGCAGCCGTACGTCGGCCCGGCCGGCTGGGCGCTCGGCGTGCTGGGGGTGCTGCTCGCCGCGGCGATGGCGCTGACCATCGTCACCACGGCCCGGGCGGCAACCGGGGTCAGCGGCGACAGCGCCGCCACCGGTCGGGCCTACGGGCTGTCCTGGGGGGTGGGGTTCGCGGGGTATGGCGGGCTGATGGTCGGGCTGGACCGGGCCGACGCCTCGCCGGCCGTCGTCGCGCTGGTGTCCGCGGTGGTGCCGCTCCTCGTCGTGGCGGTGATCTACGTCGCCGCAAGCGCCCTTTGGGAGAGTTCGGCCCGAGCCGCGGTCGCGACGGGCGCGCTCCTCGCCGGCACCGCGGCCACCGCGAGCTGGTTCGAGCCGCAGCAGCTCTCGCTGGTCATCGCGGTCGGGGCCGGGATCGCCTTCGGCGTCGGCGCCGCGCTCGCCCGAGGGCCGCGGTGAGCGAGGACGGGCTGGACCCGGTCATCCACGCTCCGGTGCGGCTGCGCATCGTCGCCACGTTGTCCGTTCTCGGACCCGGTGACGCCATCACCTTCAGCCGGCTCCGGTCGCTGCTCGACCTCACCGCCGGCAACCTGATCACCCACCTGCGCCGGCTCGAGGATGCCGGCTACGTCGCCGTCGCGAAGTCGCCGGCGACCCGTGGCGAGGTCACCACCGCACGGCTCACGGACTCCGGCCGGATGGCGCTGGCGAGCTACCGCCGCGCGCTGAGCGTCATCCTCGACCCACCCGCCGTCAGTTGACCGACGCGACCGCGAAGGTGTCGCAGCGGTTGAGGTCGCCGGACTCATAGCCGACGAGGAACCACTTCTGCCGCGCCTCGGCGGAGCCGTGGGTCCATGACTCGGGGTTGACCTGGCCCTGGGTCTTCTGCTGGATGCTGTCGTCGCCGACAGCTGCCGCAGCCGAGAGCGCGTCACGGATGTCGGTGTCGGTCAGCGGCTCGAGAAAGGGCGCCCCGGTGTCCTCGTCGGGGACCTTGCTCGCGTGGTGCGCCCACACGCCGCCGAGGCAGTCGGCCATGAGTTCGACCCGCACCCCGTTCGACTCCGGCCCGGTGTCGCCCTGCTGGGCACGAGCGAGGATGCCGAGCTGGTCCTGCAGGGCGTGACCGTACTCGTGCGCCACGACGTACTCCTGGGCGAGCAGGCCGGCGCTGCTGCCGAACCGCTGCTCGAGCACCTGGAAGAAACTCGCGTCGATGTAGACGCTCTTGTCGAGCGGGCAATAGAACGGACCGACCTGGTTGCTCGCCGTGCCGCACGCCGACTGGGTCGCGCCTTGGTAGAGCACGGTCTGGGTGGGCCGCCACTCCTTGCCGAACTGCGGTAGCTCGGAGGTCCAGAAGGCCTGCACCGAGTTCACCGTCCCGATGACCCGGCATTCGACATCGCGGTCCGCGTCAAAGCCTTTCTTGCACTGCGAGAAGGCGTTTTCGCTTTGCTGGCCACCGGCCTGCACCTGACCGGGGTCGAGCGCGCCCCCCGTGGTGGGGTCGCCCTGACCGAGGGGGATGCCGAAGACCAGCGACAGCACGAGCAGGATGAGCCCGCCGACGCCGCCGCCCACCGCGAGCCCGCCCGGACCGCCGCCGCTGCCGCCGCCGCGGCTGACCTGCGAGGTGTCCAGCGTGACCTCGTCGTTGAAACTCATCGAGCGGCCTCCATGCGCGGGCGTGGCCACGGCATCCGCGCGGCGCCACCTAGACTAGGGCTCGACCGATCCCGCCCGAGACGGCGCGGCGGGCCCAAGTCCGTACGGAGCGCCAGCGGACCGGGAGGCGCACGTCATCCTCATCCCTGAAGGAGCACCGCCGTGATCACTGCTGCGTCCGTCGAGTTGCGTGCCGGTTCGCGGCTCCTGCTCGGCGACGCGACGTTCCGGGTAGCGCCGGGCGACCGGATCGGTCTGGTCGGGCGCAACGGAGCGGGCAAGACGACGCTGACCAAGGCGCTCGCCGGCGAGACCCTTCCGGCGGCCGGCACGATCACCCGGGGCGACGTCGGGTACCTCCCACAGGACCCACGAGGGGTCGACCTCGCGGAGGTCGCGCGCGACCGGGTGCTCTCGGCCCGCGGGCTCGACGCGATCGTCCGCGACCTGCGGGTCGTCGAGCACATGATGGCGAGCGAAGCGGGGGAGCGCCAGGAACGAGCCATGCGCCGGTACGCCCGCCTCGACGCCGAGTTCACCGCCGCCGGCGGGTACGCGGCCGAATCCGAGGCCGCGCGGATCGCCGGCGCGCTCGGGCTTGACGAGCGGGTGCTGGATCAGCCGCTCGGTACCCTTTCAGGTGGTCAACGCCGGCGCGTCGAGCTTGCGCGGATCCTCTTCTCGGGTGCCGCCACGCTGCTGCTCGACGAGCCGACGAACCACCTCGACGCGGACTCGGTGGCCTGGCTGCGCGATCACCTCAAGGGTTACCGCGGCGGGCTCATCATCATCAGCCACGACGTCGACCTGCTCGGCGACGTGGTGAACAAGGTGTTCCACCTCGACGCCAACCGGGCCGAACTCGACCAGTACGCCCTCGGCTGGAGTGCCTATCTCCAGCAGCGCGAGACCGACGAGCGCCGGCGCCGACGTGAGCGTGCGAACGCAGAGAAGAAGGCCTCCGCGCTCATGGCGCAAGCCGACAAGATGCGCGCCAAGGCGACGAAGACCGTTGCGGCACAGAACATGGCGCGTCGCGCCGAGCGGCTGCTCTCGGGTCTCGAGGCCGAGCGCGCGCATGACAAGGTCGCTCGGTTGCGGTTCCCGACACCGTCGCCATGCGGGCGGACCCCGCTGCGCGCGACCGGCCTGTCGCGCTCGTATGGCTCGCAGGAGGTGTTCACCGATGTCGACCTCGCCGTGGACCGTGGCTCACGGGTCGTCGTCCTGGGCCTCAACGGCGCCGGCAAGACCACCCTGCTGCGCGTCCTCGCCGGGGTCGACGTGCCCGACACCGGCGCCGTCCAGCCGGGGCACGGGCTCAAGGTCGGCTACTACGCCCAGGAGCACGAGAACCTCGATGTCGACCGCACGGTGCTCGAGAACATGCGTTCGGCGGCGCCCGACCTCGGCGACACCGACGTCCGCAAGGTGCTCGGCTCGTTCCTCTTCTCCGGGGATGACGTGAACAAGCCGGCCCGGGTGCTGTCCGGGGGAGAGAAGACTCGGCTGTCGTTGGCGCTCCTCGTGGTGTCGTCGGCGAATGTACTGCTGCTCGACGAGCCGACGAACAACCTCGACCCGGCATCCCGGGAGGAGATCCTCGGCGCGCTGCGCGCTTACGAAGGCGCTGTGGTGCTGGTGACCCACGACGAGGGGGCGGTCGAGGCGCTCGAACCCGAGCGCATCCTGCTCCTGCCCGACGGAGTCGAGGATCTCTGGGGCGCCGACTACCGCGACCTGGTCACCCTCGCCTGAGGGGTCGTGTCAGGGCGGTCGCCGCTACGTCTCACACCGATCCGCATCCTGGCGAGGCGGCATCCGCGCTGTGCGCTCCTGGAGCCTCGACCGGTCCGGAACACGGCGGCGGGGCCCGATGGTTCACTGACGGGGGACGACGACGAGGAGCACCACGCGTGAGCATGAACGGCTGGATGGCGATGCGGAGCCTCTCGCAGGATTCCAGCGTCGCCGGGCGGAACCTGCGGCCCGGGACGACGAGACGCGTGCTGGGGTATGCCCGCCCGTTCCAGCGACACATCGCGGCGTTCCTCGTGCTTGTCGTCATGGAAGCGTCTCTCGTGGTCGCGACGCCGCTGCTGCTCAAAGCGATCGTCGACGACGGCGTCATCCCCCGGGACCGAGGGGTCGTCATCCGGCTTGCGTTGCTCGTGGCGCTGATCGCGGTGGCGAGCGCCCTGCTGACCTTGGTGCAGCGCTGGTTCTCGGCCCGGATCGGCGAGGGGCTCATCTACGACCTCCGCACCCAGGTGTTCTCCCACGTGCTCCGCCAACCGGTGGCCTTCTTCACTCGGGCCCAGACCGGCGCGCTGGTCACCCGCCTCGGCAGCGATGTCATCGGCGCCCAACAGGCGTTCACCTCGGTGCTGTCCAGCGTCGTGAGCAACGCGGTCTCGCTCGTGCTTATCGTCGGTGCGATGTTGCTGCTGTCCTGGCCGCTGACCGTCGGGGCGCTCGCGCTGGTCCCGGTGTTCCTCCTGCCTGCCCGGGCGATGGGCAGACGGCTCGCGGCGCTCACCCACGAGCAGATGAGTCTGAACGCGGACATCGGCACCCGGATGAACGAGCGGTTCAATGTCGCCGGTGCGCTGCTGGTCAAGTTGTTCGGCCGGCCCGCCACCGAGGATGCCGAGTACGCCGAGCGCGCCGGCCGGGTCCGCGATGTCGGGGTGCGCATCGCGATGAACCGGTCGGTGTTCTTCGTCGTGCTCACCCTCGTCGCGTCGCTCGCCACGGCGATGGTGTACGGCGTCGGCGGCGTGCTCGCCGTCGACCGCACCCTCACGGTGGGCACTCTCCTCGCTCTGGCGGCGCTGTTGGCCCGGCTGTACGGGCCGCTCACCGCGATCTCCAACGTGCGGGTCGACATCATGACCGCGCTGGTGTCGTTCGAGCGGGTCTTCGAGGTGCTCGACCTCGAACCGCTCGTCGCCGAGGCACCGGATGCCGGCCCGCTCCCCGGGGGTCCGGTGCGGGTCGATGTGGAGAACGTGTCGTTCGCGTACCCGTCGGCCGATGAGGTGTCCCTCGCCTCGCTCGAGTCGGTGGCGGTCGGCGACCGACGCGGCGGCGCTCCGGTGCTCCGCGACGTCTCGTTCTCCGTGGAGCCGGGCACCTTGGTGGCACTTGTCGGGCCCAGCGGCGCGGGCAAGACGACGATCACCGGCCTGGTCTCCCGGCTGTACGACCCGACATCAGGTGTGGTGCGGGTCAACGGCGCCAACATCCGGGACGTCGCTCTCGAGTCACTGCACGACGCCGTCGGGGTGGTGACCCAGGAGGCGCACCTGTTCCACGACACCATCCGCGCGAACCTCGCATACGCGCGGGCCGACGTCGCCGAGGCCGAGATGGTCGAGGCGTTGCGGGCCGCGCAGGTGTGGTCGCTCGTTGAGTCGCTACCCGCCGGGCTCGACACGGTGGTCGGCGACCGCGGCCATCGGCTCTCCGGGGGCGAGAAGCAACGGCTGGCCATTGCCCGGCTGCTGCTCAAGGGCCCGGGGCTGGTGGTGCTCGACGAGGCCACGGCCCACCTCGACAGCGAGAGCGAGCAGGCGCTCCAGGCCGCTCTCGACAACGCGCTGCGCGACCGCACCGCCCTGGTCATCGCGCACCGCCTGTCGACGGTGCGGCACGCCGACGAGATCCTCGTCGTCGACGAGGGCCGCATCGTCGAGCGCGGCACGCACGCCGAACTGATCGCGCGCGGCGGGCTGTACGCCGAGTTGTACCGCACCCAGTTCCGCGACGTCGCTGACCTCACCGCGTGATCAGCCCAGATCGCCGGTGACGCCCGGGCCGGCTCAGGTAGGCGCGACGTGCTCGAAGGCGCCGTGGCGGAAGGCGTCGACGAACATCCGGTGATCCTCTCGGGCCTGGCCGGCGTACTCATGGGCGAAGCGGGTCAGCATGTCGACCAGACCCTCGACATCGCTGCCGATCGAGCGGGCCACGGCATCCTCGACGCTGACCGTGACGAGATCCTGCTCCGACTCCGAGTCGGCCACGCAGTGGATCTTCGCGGTCGCCCGGCCCAGTTGCCGCACCAGCACCGCGAGGTCGTCGGGCTCGGAAAGGTCCTCCCAGGAGAGGTCGGCCTCGTAGGGCGACACCTCGCTCACCACATATCCGACCGCGCCGGCAGGCCCGGCCAGCGAGGACCAGCCGAGGAACCGGTCGGCATGAGCCTGGAGCGCCCGCTGCGAGATGGCTGTCCGGTGGCCGTGATGCTCGAACCACCCAGCGGCCCGTTCGTCACGGACCACCCGGCTCGGCGCGGCGACATTGCCCTGCTTCATCGACAGCACGACATCGTTGTCCAGCGCCTGAGTGAAGCCCTCGATGAGGATGCTGTACGCCGGCAGGCCTGCGCTGCCGATGCCGAACCCAGACCGGCCGACGATGTCGAGCACGTCAAAGGTCACCGAGCCTCGGTGCGCCGCAGGGATGGTGTCGAGGTACCCGGCGAACGCCGCGCGGGCCGCGGCATCCTCGGCATCGGAGAGCCGCCGGATGCCGGGCCCGTCGGCGAACCTGCGTCGGTAGTTCTCGACGACGGTCATCGAGTCGAGCATGCCGAACCGGGTGGCGAGTTTGGCGCGATGCAGCGAGTCGCGGGCTGCGCCGTCGGCCGTGTCCAGAGTCAGGGCCCACTCGGTGTCGTCGGCGACCTCGCGATAGTGCTCGACCTGGTCGACGTAGCCGCGGACATAGCCGGCCACGAGGGTGTCGATCGCGTTGTCCGGGAGCGCTTTCTGCCAACACAGCAGAGCCAGGCTTGCCACGAACCGGGCCAGGTCCCACGTCCAGTGCCCGAGGTAGGCCTCGTCGAAGTCGTTGACGTCGAACACCAGCCGTCCATCCGCGTCGAGGTAGGTGCCGAAGTTCTCGGCGTGTAGGTCGCCCTGGACCCACACCCGAGCGGACTCGTCATCGATGAATGCCGCGTCGACGTCGGCATAGCGCCCGCCGTGGCCGACGTCGGCGTAGAACAGGCACGCGGTACCGCGGTAGAAGGCGAACGGGTCGC
The DNA here is from genome assembly GCA_051650465.1 of Dermatophilaceae bacterium. Classification (GTDB taxonomy): domain Bacteria; phylum Actinomycetota; class Actinomycetes; order Actinomycetales; family Dermatophilaceae; genus JBOFLG01. The sequence continues at coordinate 13,371 of JBOFJB010000283.1, forward strand.
GTGCCATCTTTCGGAACTTGGTCCGGAACCCCTGTGGGTCAGCGACCATCAGCGGTTCGAACGCCTCCAGCA
>JBOFJB010000284.1:0-2123 GCA_051650465.1 Dermatophilaceae bacterium
TCCTCACCGAGGTGGTCGATCGTGGCCAGCCGGTTGGTAGCGCGCAGTTCGCTGACCACCGACACGGCATCCGGCACGGTCTCGCCAGCGACGTAGCGCTGCACCACGGACCGGCTCACTGGGGCTTTCACCACGGCCGCGCGGATCGTGTGCGACCCGGACACCTGAAGCAGGGCACCGCGCAGGAGGTCAGACGCATCCATAGTGCGCAGGCTAACCCAGCACTCTCGGGGTCCCACGACGCGGCCGATCAGGACGCCGCGGCGAGGTGCAGGCGGGCGAACGCCAGCGCCTCCGCGAAATCGAGCTCGCGCTGCACGTCGGTGCCTCGACGACTCGCGACCTCGACCACCACGTGGCCCGAGAAGCCCTGCGCGGCAAGCGTCTCCAGCACCTCGGCACACGGCTGGGACCCGCGCCCTGGGACCAGGTGCTCGTCACGCGACGAGCCGCTGCCGTCGGCGAGGTGCAGGTGGGACAACCGCGGCCCGAGCGCCCGGACCATGGCCATCGCGTCGGAGCCGGCCGTGGCGGTGTGCGACAGGTCGAGCGTCACATGGTCGTACGGCTGCGGCACCGGGTCCCAATGCGGCAGGTACGCCTCGAGTTCGCGGTGCCGCGGGCCACGCCACGGGTACATGTTCTCGACCGCCAACCGGATACCGGTGTCGTGCTCGCGTACCGCGATCCCGTCGACGAAACCGGCCGCGTACTCCCGCTGCCAGCGGAACGGCGGATGCAGCACTACGGTGTCGGCGCCGAGTTCGAGGGCCAGGTCGACCGACCGGTCGACCTTCTCCCACGGGTCACTCCCCCAGACCCGTTGGGTCACCAAGAGCGTTGGCGCATGCACCGACAGCACCGGGACGCCGTAATGCTCGACCAGCGCACGCAGCGCGCCGGCCTCCCGGGTCACCGGGTCGGTCCACACCATGACCTCCACCCCGTCGTAGCCGAGCCGAGCCGCGTGCCCGAAGGCACCAGCGCAGTTGTCCGGGTAGGCGGATGACGTCGACAGCGCCACTCGAGCCGCCGGCAACTCGACCGGGCCAGCCCGTCCCACGACGTCCACGACCACCGCTCACTCCAGCCGGTCGAGGTGCCGAAGGATGATGCCCTCACGTAACGCCCACGGACAGATTTCCAGGACATCGAGGCCGAGCAGGTCCATCGTCGCGTCCGCGACCACCGCCCCGGCGAGCAACTGGGGGGCTCGGGCCGGCGACACCCCGAGGAGGTCGACGCGCTCCGCAGCCGTCATCGCGGCGATCTCCGGCAGGCGGGCCGCGAGGTGTTCGCGCTTCAGCACCCGATCCGCAGACATACCCTCGGCGGTCGGCTCCGCAGCACAGATTCGGGCGAGTGAGCGCATCGTCTTGGACGTGCCGACCGCGTGGTCCGGGCGGCCCGCCTTGGCCAGCGGCCGCAACTCGGCGGCGATCGCCGCACGGACGGCGCGGCGCGCATCCCGCAGCGCCACGGCATCCGGCGGGTCACCGGGCAGCAGGTCACGAGTGATCCGGCCGGCGCCCAGTGGCAGCGACAGCGCGACATCCGGGTCCTCGTCCATCCCCTGCGCCACCTCGAGCGACCCACCGCCGATATCGGCGACGAGCAGCGTTCCGGCCGACCAGCCGAACCATCGGCGCGCGGCCAGGAAGGTGAGGCGGGCTTCATCCGGCCCGCTCAGCACGTCGAGGCGGATGCCGGTGCGCTCGCGCACGTGAGCGAGCACGGCGACCCCGTTCGGCGCCTCACGGATCGCACTGGTGACGAAGCCGCGCACCTCCTCGGCTCCGCGGTCCTCGCCGACGGACGCGCACTCGGCGACGAACTCGGCGAGCCGGTCGCGGCCGTCGTCAGCGATCAGCCCGTCGTCAGTGACGTGTTCGGCGAGGCGCAGGTCGATCTTGTGCCGGCTCGCCGGGAGCGGCCGGGCACCGGGGTGGGCATCGACGACCAGGAGGTGCACCGTGGTCGAGCCCACGTCGATGACACCCAGCCGCATGCGCCCAAGGTAGCCGGTAGGGCTCCCGACCCTCGTAGGGTGGAGCGGTGCCCGAGACCCCGCTGGACACACCGCGCACCTGGGCCGAGTTCACCGACCCGGACGAGCCGGGCCA
>JBOFJB010000285.1:0-1610 GCA_051650465.1 Dermatophilaceae bacterium
GTCAGGCCGTGCTTCTCGCTGCCGACGGCGATAGCAAGCGGGCCCTGCAGGTCGGCGTCGGTGTGCCGCAACGCGGCGTCGGGTGTGGTGGCTACCAGGCGGATACCGTTGAGCCGCAGCCAGGCCCGCAGTTCCTCCCAACTGGCGGTGGCCACCGGAACAGCAAACACCGTGCCCTTGCTCGCGCGCACGACGTTGGGATTTCCCCAATCGGTGACCGGATCCACCGCAACAGCTACGGCGGCGCCAGCGGCATCCGCGGTGCGGAGGAGGGCACCGAGGTTGCCCGGCTTCTCGAGACCTTCAGCGACGAGCACCAGGGGCCTGGTCGGAAGCACGAGAGCATCAAGCCGCTGCCCGGGCACCGGAACCACACCGAGGAACCCGTCCGGCCCCTCGCGGTAGGAGACCCGCTCGAACGCCGCCCGGCCACAACGCAGAATCGCCGACCCCACCACGCGTATCCGCTCGACGAGCGCCATCCGGCTCACCGGGTCGTGCATCAACTCCGGGCAGTACAACAGCGTCGACGGGATCGCACCTGCCTCCACCGCGAGCACGAGTTCGTCATAGCCGTCGACGACAGTGCTGCCCTCCTGCTCGCGGACCCGCCGACGGCGCAGCGCAATGACCGCCTTCAGCCGCGGGTTGGCCGCGGAGGTGACGTGCAGTTCGGACATGACGGCGTCAGCATCCCACGACCGTGGAGTCCACCCACCGTCGCCGGTACGGCACCGTCCTTGCCGACCCGACCCCGGCCGGCGCCGATGGTGCCCGGGCAACGTCCCGAGACAGCACGAGAGGGGCCGACCCATGGGGTCGACCCCTCCGCGCCACCGGCCCGCTCGTCAGCTAATGGGATCGGCCCAAAGACCGATGACGTCCTGGGTGATGTCAGCGCCAGCAACCCCGCTGGGAGGTACCGGCCGCCCTCGAACATCACTGCTCATGGCCGTCAGCACCGACAACGCTGTCGGATCGACGGCGGGTACTACATGACGCCGTGTCGCTGCGCGTCCCGCGGCGTTCGATCACGCACTGCGGTCACATGCAGTCTAGGAGTTCGTCGTCCGGCTCGCCCGGTGTGCTGGTCAATCCCCGGCGGACCCAGGGCGTCGAACCGGCCGCTACTGTCGGCGGCTACCGGCTGATCTCCCGGCGACCTCACCGGGCTGCTCTGACATCGTCAGAGCAGCGAATCGAGAACCGCGACCAGACCGTCGTCATCGACATGACCGGCGACCTCGTCAGCGACCGACTTGACATCATCCGGAGCGTTACCCATGGCGACCCCGCGCGCGGCCCATTGCAGCATCTCCCGGTCGTTGCGTTGGTCGCCGACAGCGACGGTGCGCGCCGGTTCGACACCGAGCCGGCGGCGGACCATCTCGAGCGCGGCGCCCTTGGACACGCCCTCAGGGTTGATGTCGAGCCACGCACTCCAGCCGACCGCATACCCCACCCCGTGCAAGCCGATCTGCTGGGTGCGCAGGAGGAAGTCCTCGCTGGTGCTGTCCGGGTCGCGCAGCGTGAGCCGGGTGACCGGCGACGACATCAACTCCTCGAACGGCACCACCCGACTCGCGCCGTCGAGTTCACCATCGGGGAAC
>JBOFJB010000286.1:0-1873 GCA_051650465.1 Dermatophilaceae bacterium
ACGGCGCAGATCGCGGTGATGGGTGCGCAGGGCGCGGTGAACATCCTCTACCGGCGCGAACTGGCAGCAGCAGCCGAGCGCGGCACGTCGGTGGACGACGCCCGGGCCGCATTCGTCACCCAGTACGAGGAGGCGCTCGCGGGCCCCTACGTCGCGGCCGAGCGAGGCTACGTCGACACCGTCATCCACCCGTCGCAGACCCGGGTCAACGTCACCACGGCGCTGCGTGCGCTGCGCACCAAGCGTGCGGTGCTGCCACCGAAGAAGCACGGGAACATCCCGCTGTGACGACGTCGGACACGCCAACACCTCACTCGGAGAACGGCATCCGAGTGTCCGGTAGTGGGAACCACCAGGATGTCGCCGCCATCCTGGCCGTCCTGGCAGCCGGTCTCGACGTCGACAGCGCCACATCGGATGACGTGGACCGCGCCGCCCGGCGCGGGCGCGGCTGGGCGTCACGTGGGGCGGCGCTGCGTCGTCCGCAAGCGCCTGGCCCCGGAGCCTGGCAGCGCAGTTACCGCAGTTGACTCTCCCGGGCGGGCTGCGGACCCCAGCGGTGGCGCACCCGGCGAGGCCGCCGCCCGACCGGGCGTCATCCCCGGGCGGACCCGCCTACGTGGCACCACCACCGACCGGGCGCACCGCGGGGCACTCTCAGGTAGCGTCCGGGCAGTGACAGAGACGACCAGCGGTAGCCGCCAGCCCACCGCCGTCGACGCGATTGCCGAGGCGTACTTCGATGCCGCCGCCGCGGCCTCGCCGATTGAGGCCACCTACCTCGGCGTCCCAGGCAGCGAGACCGAACTCGACGACTTCTCGCCCGACGGGTACGCGCACCACGCGACGATCGCCCGGGACGCGCTGACCGCCCTCCAGGCCAGTGAACCTGCCGATGACGTCGACCGGGTCACCATTGCCGCGATGCGCGAGCGGCTGGGTGTCGTGGTCGATACCCACGACGCCGGGTACGACCGAATGGAACTGAACGTCATCGCCTCCCCGGTGCAGAACTGTCGTGACGTCATCGATCTCATGCCCACCGCCACCGACGACGACTGGGCCACCATCGCCGCCCGGCTCGCAAACATGCCGACCGCGCTCGGACAGTACGCCGGCACGCTGCGCGAGTCCGCCGACCGCGGGCTGGTCACGCCGCGCCGGCAGGTCGAGGCCTGCATCCGGCAATGCCACGACCTCACTGCCGAGGACGGTTTCTTCGCCACCTTCCTCGCCGGTGCGAAGGCAGGCAAGGAAGACCTCTCGGATGCCGTGCACGCCGACCTTCAGCGCGGCACCGCTGCCGCGGCCGCCGCGTACCGCGATCTCGCTGATGATCTGGGCGCACACCTGCTCGGCCGGGCACCCGAGGCCGACGCGTGCGGCCGCGAACGGTACGCACTCGCCTCGCGGAACTTTCTCGGCGCCGCCGTTGACCTCGAGGAGACCTACGCGTGGGGGCAGGAGGAACTCGCCCGGATCACCGCCGAGATGGCGTCAACGGCCGAGCGCATCCGGCCCGGCGCCACGACCAAAGAGGCCATCGCCCACCTCGACGCCGACCCGGCTTACACCCTGCACGGCACCGACGCCCTACGCGCGTGGATGCAGGGCGAAGCCGATCGAGCTGTCGCGGCGCTGGCCGGCACCCACTTCGACATCCCCGACCCGGTGCGCACCATCGAGTGCCGCATCGCACCCACGCAAACCGGCGGCATTTACTACACCGGCCCGAGCGACGACTTCACCCGCCCGGGCCGGATGTGGTGGAGCGTCCCCAAAGGCGTCACCACCTTCGGCACGTGGCGCGAGTTGACCACGGTCTACCACGAGGGGGTTCCCGGCCATCACCTCCAGATCGCCCACAGCACGT
>JBOFJB010000287.1:0-1922 GCA_051650465.1 Dermatophilaceae bacterium
GCCTGCTCATCGGCGCCGTCGTCGTGGCCATGTCGCTGCTGCTCGCGAGGCTGGCAGTGCGGCGGGCGTTCCGCCCACTCAGCCGGATCGAGGACACTGCCGCCGCGATCGCGTCCGGCGACCTCACCCAGCGAGTTCCAGTACGCCCGGCCGATGACGAGGTGACCTCGCTCAGCCGCAGCCTCAACACGATGCTGACCCGGGTCGAGCACTCCTTCTCGGTCCGCGAGGCCAGCGAAGAGCGGATGCGTCAGTTCGTCGCCGACGCCTCGCACGAACTACGCACCCCACTGGCGACGGTGCGTGGCTATGCCGAGTTGTACCGGCAGGGCGCGGTGCCCGGCGCTGACCAGGTCGCGTCGGTCATGGAGCGCATCGAGGCCGAGTCGGGCCGGATGAGTGGCCTGGTCGAAGATCTGCTCACCTTGGCCCGGGTCGACGAGGTCCGCGACGACCAGACCGGGCCGGTGGATCTCACCGTGCTCGCCGCCGACGCCGTCGCCGACGCCCGGGTCCGCGCCCCCGGACGGCGAATCGTCCTCGCCGGCCTCACCGGCCCGGTCGGTCCGACCGTGGTCAGCGGGTCCGAGCCACGGCTGCGGCAGGTCGTCACCAACCTCGTCGCGAACGCGCTGCGACACACCCCCGACGGCTCACCGGTCGAGGTCGTCGTCGGCCATGACGCCGATGGCGCGGCCCTGGAGGTGCGCGACCACGGCACCGGCATTCCCGCCGACATCGCGACCAAGGTGTTCGAGCGGTTCTTCCGGGCCGACCCCGCGCGAGGCCGTGGTACCGGCGGAGGCAACGGCCTGGGCCTGGCCATCGTCGCGGCCATTGTCGGTTCGCACGGTGGGCGGGTGGGCATCGCGCCCACCCCGGATGGCGGCGCGACGTTCATGGTCCGCCTCCCCGCCGCACCGTCGGCGCCGTGACAGCGGCGGACCGTCGGGCGCGAACGTCGCGAGATCACCGCACCTGACCGTCACCACCGCCGGCTGCTCTCCCGTACAGCGGACTCCCAGGCAGCGGCCAGCCACCACCCATCCCGGCAGGGTGAACTAGCCACCGGCCAGCACACCCGAAGGAGCGAGCAATGAGCAACCCACAGCCGACGCCGCAGTGGTTCACCCCAGGCGGCACCGCCACGACACCCGCCCACCCCCGCGCCGAAACGCCAACCGTCGCGCTCCCGCCAGCACCGACACCCCCGCCGCCTCCACCGAACAGCAGCACCTTCGGCCAGCAACACCGCCCGACTCCGCTCGGTCCGCCGCACGAGCCGACCGGCTCGACATCCGCTCCAGCGCCGCGGACGGCATCCGGTCGTCGCCGTACCGCCGAACTGACCGCCGTCGCGGTACTCGCCGCCGTGCTGTCCGCCGGCGGAACCTTCGCCGCGGCCCGGCTGTGGCCCACCGATACCCAGAGCCCCGCGGTCGCGTCGGCAGGTTCCACGCTGGGTCGCGGCACCGACACCGCTCCGGTCACCCAGGCGGACGGGTCCGCCCCGGACTGGTCGGCCACGTCCGCCGCCGTCTCCCCCAGCGTCGTCGCGATCACCGCCTCGAGCGGCCGAGGTGGCGGCGAAGGGTCGGGGGTGGTCATCGACGACCAGGGCCACATCGTGACCAACAACCACGTCGTCGCCGGTAGTCGGGAGATCGCCGTGACCCTCAACGACGGCCGGACGTTCCCGGCCACGATCACCGGGACCGACCCGTCGACGGACCTCGCCGTGCTCACCGTCGCGGATGCACCGGAAAACCTGGACCCGATAGCACTGGGCGACTCCGACGCGCTCGAGGTCGGCGCGCCGGTCATGGCAGTCGGCAACCCGCTGGGTCTCGCCGGCACGGTCACCACCGGCATCGTCAGTGCCCTTGACCGACCGGTGACCACCCAGGGCGAGGGACCGCAGG
>JBOFJB010000288.1:0-2121 GCA_051650465.1 Dermatophilaceae bacterium
ACTTTCCGCCCGGCGAAGGGCTGCACTACTCCGACACCGGCTTCGTCCTCGCCGGACTGGTCCTCGAGCACGCCACCCAGACCCCCCTGCACCTGCTGTACCGCACCTACCTCTGGGAACACCTGGGCCTGCGCCACACCTGGCTCGAGACACGCGAGCCTGCTCCTCCCGGCGTGCGCCTGTCCCACCACTACGCCGACCGCCGCGACCTGTACGAGATCGATATGTCCTGGGACTGGGCCGGTGGCGGGCTCGCCACCACCGCGACCGACCTCGCCCGGTTCACGCACGCCGCCCTCGACGGATCGCTGCTCAGCCTCCGCGTCCGCGCGGAGATGCGCGCCTGGAGTCCGCACGCCTACGGCTACAGCGGCGCCGCCGTCTATGACCGCTACGGCCTGGGCATCGGCCAGATCGACGTTGGAGGTGTTCCGCTCATCGGCGCCACTGGCAGCTGGGGCGGATTCGCCCTCCATCATCCGGCCACCGCCACCACGCTCGCCGGAACGGTCAACGCGTTCGCGGTCGACCGCACGCCCGTGCTGCAGCGACTCCTCGCCCTCACCACCCGCCGACACCCACCACAGGAGCGAACATGACGAGCAGTCACCCCAACAGCCGACTCACCATCCCTGACGACCCCCGTCCGGCAACCCGCGATGCGCTGGCTCAGATCCAGCGGGCCTACGGCCGGGTCCCCAACGGCGTGGCCGCGATGGCGGCCGCCGAGCCGACCCTGCGGGCCTATGTCGCTCTCGAGCAGATCCTGGCCGACAGCCCGCTGCCCGCACGCACCGCCGAGCTGGTCGCCCTGGCCACCGCGAAGCACGCCGGCTGCGCCTACTGCCACGCCGCACACACTCGCATCGGGCGACACGTCGCGGGCCTCGACCACGGCGACATCCAGGCCGCCGACCACTTCCAGGCGGCGGATCCCGCCGACGCGGCCCTGCTCGATCTCATTCGCGCCATCCTGGACAGCCCCGGACCCATCGCGGACCAGGCACTCGACCACGCCCGCGCGAGCGGCTGGACGGACGAGCAGATCGGCGCGCTCGCCGCGCATCTCGCCCTGCTCCAGCTCACCACCACCATCAACCGCATCACCCAACCCGACGTCGACTGGTGACGTCGCTGGCAGCGACGCGCTGACCGGATGACGCCCGAGCCGGGTTCGGCGTAGGTTGGCACCACCACCTCGTGACGCTGGAACCCGGTGAGACTCCGGGGCGGTTCCGCCACTGTGACGTCGCCCGCGACGCAGCCAGACACGGCCCGCGAGGTTTCCGACGACGAGACGGGGCGAGAACCCCGCCAGGAGGAACCGGCTCATGCCCGAGTCGCCGCGCATCGCGCTGCTGTCCACGTCAGACACCGACCTGCTCTCGGCTCGCGCCTCCGGCGCCGCGTGGGTGTGGGCGAACCCGGCCCGGCCGGGCCACCAGTCGATGGCCGAGGTCATCGATGGGTGCGACCTCGTCGTCGGCCGCATCCTCGGCTCACCGCAGGACCTGTGCACCGGCTTCGCCCGCGTTCGCGCGAGCGGCACACCGGTGCTCGTGCTCGGCGGCGAACAGCAGCCGAGCGCCGAGCTGATGGAGCTCTCGACCGTGCCGATGGGCGTCGCAGCCGAGGCGCACCGCTACCTCGCCGAGGGTGGGCCGGCCAACCTCGCCCAGCTGCACGCCTTCCTCGGCGACACGGTGCTGCTCACCGGCACCGGGTTCGCACCGCCGGCCCCGCTGCCCACCTGGGGCTGGGCCGAGCGCTCCGCCGTCCCGGACCCGAGCGCCGACACCTGCGCCCACCCGTCCGGCGCAGACCCATCAGACGCCGGTACTCGTGACGCCGGCGCCACTACCGGTACCGACGCCACCGACCTCGCGCGCATCGGCATCCTCTACTACCGGGCCCACGAGGCGAGCGGCAACACCGCGTTCGTCCATGCCCTCGCCGATGCCGTCGACGCCACCGGGCAGGCGGTCGGCCTGCCCGTCTTCGCCGGCTCGCTGCGGTCGGCACCCGAGGAGCTGTACGCCGCGCTCGGGAGCCTCGACGCCCTCGTCGTCACCGTGCTCGCCGCCGGCGGCAGTGTGCCCGCGGGTGCGAGCGCGGGGGGCG
>JBOFJB010000289.1:0-2372 GCA_051650465.1 Dermatophilaceae bacterium
TGGCTGCTCTCCCGGAGGATCAAGCGGCAGACCCGCGGGATGGAGCCACGGGAGATCGCCGAGTTGGCCGAACACCGCGAAGCCCTGCTGCGGGGCATCGCGGAGGGCGTGGTGGCACTCGACCCGCAGCACCGGGTCACGCTGGTCAACGAGGTCGCTCGCCGGCTGCTCGACCTTCCCGAGCACGCTGTCGGGGCGTCCGTCGCGGACCTCCGGATCGACGGACGGTTGCGTGAGGTCCTCATCGGGGAGGCCTCGCAGCCGCCGGACGCCGCCGGCCCAGCCGGCCCGGTGGCCGCGGCTCGGGATCAGATCGTCATCCGGAGCGGGAAGGTGCTCATGATGAGCACGATGCGCGTGGTCAGCGGCGACCAGGTGCTGGGCACCGTGACGACCATGCGCGACCGAACCGCCCTCGCCGACCTCGAGCGGGAGGTCGGCTCGTTCCGTTCCGCGACCCATGTGCTCCGCACCCAGGCGCACGAGTTCGCCAACCAACTGCACACCATCAGCGGGCTCATCCAGATCGGCGAGCACGAAGAGGTGGCCAGGTATGTCGACACCCTCGTCGAGCAGCGGCCCGCTTACGACCTCGCGGCGAGCACTCTCGTCAACGACCCGACGGTCGCCGCGCTCCTCCAGGCCAAGGCCGCCGCCGCCACCGATCGCTGCGTCGAGATGACTATCACCGATGACAGCCGGCTCGAACGGCTGGACACCCCTGACGCCGCCGATGTGGCCACCGTCCTGGGCAACCTCGTCGACAACGCCCTGGACCACGCCCCCACCGGCTCGGCAGCGGCGCCGTTCGTCCAGGTCCGCATCCGGCAGGACGCCAGCACCGTCGAGATCGACGTCTCCGATTCCGGGCCCGGCGTGGCCGACGACCTGGAGTCGGCGGTGTTCGAGCACGGAGTCACCACGAAGCCGGACCGGGTGGAGCACGGCGTCGGGCTGGCGCTGACCCGCCTGGTCTGTCGACGACGCGGCGGCGAGGTCGGAGTCGAGCGAGTCGGCGGGGTGACCGCGTTCGTCGCACGTCTCGGCGTCTCGACCTTCGTCGACCCAGACGCGGCAGCGCGAACAGCCCCGCCGGCCACGGCTGCCGATCCGGTGCCGTCGGGACCGCGGTGACCGATGCTCCAGGTGCTCGTCGTCGATGACGATTTCATGGTGGCCCGCATCCACGTCGGCTTCGTCGAGCGGATCGACGGTTTCGAGGTCGCGGCGGTTGCGCACTCCGGTGCCGAGGCCACCCGGGCGGTCGCGTCCGCCCGCCCCGACCTGCTGCTCCTCGACCTGTACCTGCCGGACCGGTTCGGCTTGGACCTGCTCGCCGACCTGCGCGCGAGCGGGCACCCCTGCGACGCCGTGGTCATCACCGCCGCGAAGGAGTCCGAGGCCGTCCGGGCGGCCGTGCGTCTCGGGGCGGTCGACTACATCCTCAAGCCGTTCGGGTTCGCCGCGCTCGAGGAGCGTCTGGTGCGCTACGCGAGCCGGCGAGCCCGGCTCGACGCCGCCGAGGTCAGCAGCCAGGACGACATCGACACTCTCTTCGCTGGAGCCCCGGGTAGCGGCGTCATCCCGCTACCGAAGGGGATGAGCAAGGAAACGGCCCGGCTCGTCATCGCCGCGCTCAGTGCGGCCGTCGACCCGCGGTCGGCATCCCAGGTCGCCACGGATGTCGGGCTGTCGCGGGTCAGCGCGCGGCGGTACCTCGAGCATCTGGTGACCACGGGCCGCGCCGACGTCCGGCTCCGGTACGGCACGACCGGCCGGCCAGAACGTCGATACCGCTGGGTGGGTTGACCGCTCCTCGCTCGGCGCGCTACCCCGTACCTCGACGATCACTGGCCGTTGAACTGCGCCTCCCGCACGCCGCGCTGCAGCGGCCGTCGTGCGACGGTCGAGCCGGCGCGAGGAATCCGCCGACGAAGTACCCACGGCAGCCCAACGCCACCCATCGGCCTCTTGACCGGTACAGATCGCTCCGCTGCTGTATCGGTACAGTGCCGGGTCGCGCCGATACCCGACCACGACGGAGGGCGCCGATATGGACCACTTCTCCCCGATCGCCGTCAGCCTGGCCGACCGCCGGGCGTTCGCGGAGGTGGGCAGCGCCCGGCCCGACGCACTGGCTGCCAGGAGCGCGACGGACGACCTGCCGGGACATGGACGCACCTGGGCCCGCACCACTCCTCGGACATTCGTGACCTCCCGGACACCCCAGACATGACCCCGCGCCGAACCGGGTCCGGCTCCTCGGACCTCACGGTCGTCGTGCTCGCCGGAGGTGGCTCGCGCCGCTTCGGTGCCGACAAGCTCGCCGCGCCGCTGCGCGGGTCCACCGTGCTCGACGTGCTGCTCGTCGC
>JBOFJB010000290.1:0-5763 GCA_051650465.1 Dermatophilaceae bacterium
TCGCCAAGCGGCACGGTTTCAGCGATGCCCAACTCGCCGCGCTCCGGGGGATGCCGGAGCCGGTGGTTCGTGGGGTGCGGCATGCGCTCGGGGTGCGCCCGGTCTACAAGACGGTGGACACCTGCGCGGCCGAGTTCGCTGCCCAGACGCCCTACCACTACTCCTGCTACGACGAGGAGACCGAGGTGAGCCCGCGCGAGAAGCCCGCGGTCGTCATCCTCGGGTCTGGCCCGAACCGGATCGGGCAGGGCGTGGAGTTCGACTACTCGTGCGTGCACGCGAGTTTCGCCCTGCGGGACGCCGGCTTCGACACCGTGATGGTCAACTGCAACCCGGAAACGGTCTCCACCGACTACGACACCAGCAGCCGGCTGTACTTCGAGCCGCTCACCCTCGAGGACGTGCTCGAGGTGGTCCACGCCGAGCAGCAGGCGGGCCCGGTCGCCGGGGTGGTGGTGCAACTCGGCGGCCAGACCCCGCTCGGGCTCGCGCAGGCGTTGAAAGACGCCGGCGTGCCGATCGTCGGCACCTCGCCCGAGGCGATCGACCGTGCCGAGGACCGTGGTGCGTTCGGGCGGGTGCTCGCCGACGCCGGCCTCCCTGCGCCGAAGCACGGCACGGCCTACAGCGCGGCCGAGGCCGTCCTGATCGCCGGCGAGATCGGCTACCCGGTGCTCGTGCGCCCCTCGTACGTGCTCGGTGGGCGCGGGATGGAGATCGTCTACGACGACGACACCCTGGCCGGGTATGTCGAGCGTGCCACGGTCGCCGGACCCGACCACCCGGTACTCGTCGACCGGTTCCTCGACGACGCCGTCGAGATCGATGTCGACGTGCTCTACGACGGCACCGAGATGTACCTCGGCGGGGTCATGGAACACATCGAGGAAGCCGGCATCCACTCCGGCGACTCCTCGTGCACGCTGCCGCCGGTCACGCTCGGCGCCGCTGAGCTGGAGCGAGTGCGCGAGTCGGCGCGGAAACTCGCCGAAGGTATCGGGGTGCGCGGGTTGATGAACGTCCAGTTCGCGCTCGCCCAGGACATCCTCTACGTCCTCGAAGCCAACCCGCGCGCGTCGCGCACCGTGCCGTTCGTGGCCAAGGCCACCGGGGTGCCCCTGGCCAAGGCCGCCGCCCGCGTCATGCTCGGCGCCACCATCGCCGACCTCCGCTCTGAGGGCATGCTCCCGGCACACACCGACGGCGGCCGGATGCCGGCGCACGCACCAGTGTCGGTCAAGGAGGCGGTGCTCCCGTTCGCGCGGTTCCGCACCGCTGAGGGTCTGGTCGTCGACAGCCTGCTCGGGCCCGAGATGCGCTCCACTGGGGAGGTGATGGGGATCGACACCGACTTCGGGCGGGCCTTCGCCAAGGCCCAACTCGGCGCGATCGGCGGGCTGCCGCTCGGCGGGACGGTGTTCGTGTCGGTGGCCAACCGCGACAAGCGGTCCATCGTGTTCCCGGTGAAGCGCCTCGTCGACCTCGGGTTCCGCATCGTGTCGACCACTGGAACGGCAGAGGTGTTGCGCCGCAACGGGATCGAGTCCCAGGTTGTGCTCAAGCACGCCGAGCGCGGCGAGGGCGACCGGTCGGTGGTCGACATGATCGCCGCCGGCGAGATCGACATGGTGGTCAACAGCCCGAACGGTCCGAGCGCGACCGCACGAGCCGACGGGTACCTCATCCGGGCAGCGACGACGGCGATGGACAAGCCCATCGTCACCACCGTGCAGCAGCTCGCCGCGGCGGTGCTCGCCATCGAGGCGGTCCGCAGCGACGACCTGCGGGTCACTCCGCTCCAGGACCACGCGGCGGCGCTGGACCTGCACGGCGTCGGGACGCCGGAGTGAGCGCGGTGCTGCAGGTCACCGGCGAACTCGTCGCGACCCGCCGGGTGGGCGTATACCAGCAGTTGACCATTGCGGCGCCCGGTGTAGCCGAGCCGGCCCGGCCGGGTCAGTTCCTCGCCCTGGCCGTCGGCGGGCCCACCGCGGCGACCCTGCTCCGGCGGTGCTTCTCGATCCACCGGGTCGAGCCGTCGAGCGGAACCGTCGACATCGTCGTCGCGGCCCACGGCCCGGGCACCCGGTGGCTCGTCGCGCAGCATCCGCACGACAGGCTCGACGTGGTCGGGCCGCTCGGCCAGCCGTTCGTCGTGCCGTCCGACCCGGTCCCGTGCGTGCTCGTCGGTGGCGGCTACGGCTCGGCGCCGTTGTCCTGGCTCGCCGAGACCCTGCGCGACCGCGGCTGCCACATCGAGATGGTGCTCGGTGCGGCATCCGACGATCGGCTGTTCGGGGTCGCCCTGGCGCGGCGCGCCGCCGACGGCGTCACGGTGACCACGGACGACGGCTCTGCCGGGCGGCGAGGGAGGGTCAGCGACGTCCTGCGCGACGTCATCCGGGGCAGCAGTGCTCAGGTCGTCTATGCCTGCGGGCCGATGGGGATGTTGCACGCCGTGTCCGAGGTCGCCGAGGCCGAGGGCGCCGTCGCGCAGGTGGCCGTCGAGGAGTCGATGGCGTGCGGTGTCGGCGTCTGCATGACCTGCGTCCTCCCGGTCATCGGTGAGGACGGAATGACCAGGATGGTGCGTTCCTGCGCCGAGGGCCCGGTGTTCCGCGGCGACCGGGTGCGCTGGGACGCTCTTGCCGACGGTATCGGGGCGGTTCCGGCCGACGCGTTCGGTGCTCCCCGAGGCGGGACGCACTGATGGTCGACCTGTCGACGCGTCTCGGCGGCCTCGAGTTGCCCAACCCGGTGATGACGGCATCCGGCTGCGCGGCAAACGGTGCCGAGCTGAATCGGTTCTTCCCGGTGTCCGAACTGGGCGCGCTGGTCACCAAGACCGTGATGCTCGACCCGCGTGCCGGGCGGCCGACCCCGCGGATGGCCGAGACGTCGTCCGGCATGCTGAACTCGATCGGGCTGCAGGGTCCGGGCATCGACGCGTTCGTCGAGCACGACCTCGGCTGGCTCGCGACGACCGGCGCGCGGGTCATCGCCTCGATCGCGGGCAGCACAGCGGCCGAGTTCGCCGCCGTCGCCGAGCGGCTGGTCACCAGCCCGGCATTCGCCGACACGGTCGTCGGCGTCGAAGTCAACATCTCCTGCCCCAACGTCGCGAATCGGGGGCTGGTGTTCGCCTGCGACCCCGCCTCGTCGGCGCACGTGCTCTCCCTGGTCCGCGAGCGGGTACCCACCGGCACACCACTGTTCGCGAAACTCACCCCTGACGTCACCGACATCGTCGAGGTTGCCGGCGCCGCGCTGGCGGCCGGCGCCACCGGGCTCACGGCGATCAACACCACGCTCGGCGTCGTCATCGACACCGACCGGTTGCGACCGCACCTCGCCGGGGTCACCGGTGGGCTGTCCGGGCCGGCGATCAGGCCGATGGCGGTCCGCGCCGTCTGGCAAATAGTCGCGGCGATGCGCGAGGGACGGATCCCCCGCGCGCCGGTCATCGGCGTCGGTGGCGTGCGCACCGGCCGCGACGCCATGGAGTTCATCGCCGCCGGCGCCAGCGCTGTGCAGGTCGGCACCGCGACCTTCAACGACCCGTCCGCCCCCCGCCGCGTCGTCGACGAGTTGGCCGCCGAGGTCGCGCGGCATGGCGTCGGCCGGTTCGCCGAGCTCGTCGGTGCCGCCCACGAAAGGACCCTCGGACCGTGACCGACCGTCATCCGCCCCCTGCTGATGCGGCCGCCCGTCAGGGGGCCCACGATTCCCCGCCCGGAGATCATCCTCATCCGGTTCCCACTCCGGCCGCGTTCGGCGACCGGCTGCGTGCCGCGATGGACACGCACGGGCCGTTCTGTCCAGGCATCGACCCCCACCCCGCCCTGCTGAAGGCCTGGGGGTTGCCCGACACCCCCGGCGGGCTGGAACGGTTCGCGATGACCTGCGTCGAGGCGTTCGGTGGGTCGGTGGCCGCGGTCAAGCCGCAGTCGGCGTTCTTCGAGCGGTTCGGGTCCGCCGGGGTCGCGGTGCTCGAAGGGGTCCTCGCCGGACTGCGCGACGCGGGCACGCTCGCACTGCTCGACGTCAAGCGCGGCGACATCGGCTCGACGATGGCCGGCTACGCGGCGGCCTACCTCGGCGATGACAGTCCGCTCCGTGCGGACGCTGTGACGTTGAGCCCGTTCCTCGGGTACGAGTCGCTCCGGCCGGCGCTCGACCTCGCAGCGCAGACCGGGCGCGGGGTGTTCGTACTCGCCCTCACCTCCAACCCCGAGGGCCAGGCGGTCCAGCACGCCGTGCGGCGCGGCCATTCGGTCGCCGGCACCGTGGTCGACGGAGCAGCGCAGGACAACTCTTCCGCCCTGCGGGCCGGGCGACTCGGCAGTGTGGGACTGGTGGTCGGCGCGACGGTCGGCAGTGCGGTGCTCGATCTCGGCCTGGACCTGGCTCGGTCAGCCGGGCCGATCCTCGTGCCAGGTCTGGGCGCGCAGGGCGGCACCGCGGCCTCCTTCGGCGCGACGTTTGGTGACGCCCTCCCGCAGGTGCTCGGAACGGCGAGCCGCGAGGTGCTTGCTGCCGGCCCGCGCACCGAGGCGCTACGGGCCGCCGCGCGGGCTGCCGCCGAGTCGCATCGGCGCCTGGCGGATGGATGACGTGGCCGTTACTCGCTTGTTGGCGGCCTCACGATAGGGTCATTTGTCGAATCGCCAGGTGCTGAACACCCAGTACCTGCACGTCGACCTAGGACCTGGTGTGGCTCTGCCTTCCCTCACCCCCGAACAGCGCTCCGCCGCCCTCGAGAAAGCCGCGGCGTCCCGACGCGAGCGTGCGGAGGTGAAGAACCGCCTCAAGCACGCGGGTGCATCCCTCGGCCAGGTCATCGAGGACGGTCGCAGTAACGAGGTCATCGGCAGGATGCGGGTCTCGGCGCTGCTCGAGTCCATGCCCGGCGTCGGCCGGGTCCGGGCCCGGCAGATCATGGAAGAGGTCGGGATCGCCGAGACTCGGCGAGTCCGGGGACTGGGCCAGAACCAGGCGGCGGCGCTGCTCCAGCGCTTCGGCGCCGCGTGACGGCACGCTCCCGGCTGACCGTCCTCGCCGGTCCCACCGCGGTCGGTAAGGGCACGGTCGCGGCGTACATCCGGGAGCACCATCGGGAGGTGTGGCTGTCCGTGTCAGCGACCACCCGGCATCCGCGCCCGGGTGAGGTGAACGGCATCCACTACGGCTTCGTTGACGACCCCGAGTTCGACCGGATGGCGCGGACGGGCGAGTTGCTCGAGTGGGCCGTGGTCCATGGGCGGGCCAAGTACGGCACTCCGCGTGCGCCGGTCGACGCCGCGCTCGAGGCCGGCCGGCCCGCGCTGCTCGAGATCGACCTGCAGGGCGCGCGGCAGGTACGCGAGCGGATGCCGGAGGCGTACTTCGTGTTTCTCGCACCGCCCAGTTGGGACGAACTCGTCCGCCGTCTCGTCGGCCGCGGAACCGAGGACGCCGACGAGCGGGAGGCGCGGCTCGCCACAGCGCGGGTCGAACTCGCCGCTGCTGCGGAGTTCGACGCGGTGGTCATCAACGACGACGTCCAGCGCGCCGCCGAGGAGCTCGTATCATTGATGCGACCCCCCGTACCCGAGGTGAAGCGAGACTGACGCGTGTCCGGAACACTGGCCGACCCGATCGGCATCACCAACCCACCGATCGACGAGCTTCTCGAGCGCGCCGACTCCAAGTACGCCCTGGTGCTGTACTCCGCCAAGCGAGCCCGCCAGGTCAACGCGTACTACGCCCAACTCCAGGAGGGCC
>JBOFJB010000291.1:0-8653 GCA_051650465.1 Dermatophilaceae bacterium
ACGAAGAGGTCGACACCGGCGTCCACGACGGTCTTCCACAACTGTCGGGTGCGCTGCGGGCTGAGCGCTCCGGCGACCGTGACGCCCGCCTGCCGGATCTCGCGCAGCCGCTCGGCGATCAACTCGGGCCGAATCTCCGCACGGTAGATCTCCTGCATCCGGGTGGTGGCGACCGCGGGGTCGAGGGTGGCGATCTCGGCGAGCAGCGGCGTGGGGTCGTCGTACCGGGTCCACAGCCCTTCGAGGTCGAGCACCGGCAGGCCGCCGAGCCCGCCGAACGCGATTGCCGACACCGGCGACATCACCGAGTCCATCGGCGCCGCGATGACCGGGATGTCGAAGTGGTAGGCGTCGATCTGCCAGCCGACCGCCACCTCCTCGGGGTCCCGCGTGCGCCGGGAAGGCACGATCGCCACATCGTCGAAGGAGTACGCCCGGCGACCGCGCTTGCCGCGCCCGATCTCGATCTCATTCACCGGGGGAGCCTACCGACGCCCCGACAAGGCAGCCGTCCCGCCTGCGGCATGCGGGTGGTCGACCCGCGGTTGCCGCCCGAACCGGTCAGGACCCGGTGGTGTAGTTGGGGGCCTCGACGACGCCAGCGACGTCATGCGGGTGCGACTCGCGCAGCCCCGCAGCGGTGATGCGGATGAAGCGGCCCTTCGCCTTGAGTTCAGGCACGGTGCGCGCCCCGACGTAGAACATCGACTGGTGCAGCCCACCGATGAGTTGATGGGCGACAGCACCGACCGGTCCGCGGTAGGCGACCTGCCCCTCGATTCCTTCGGGGACGATCTTGTCGTCGCTGGCGACATCGGCCTGGAAGTAACGATCCCGGCTGAACGACTTCTTTCCCCGCGAGGCCATCGCACCGAGAGAGCCCATCCCGCGGTACGCCTTGAACTGCTTCCCGTTGACGAACACCAACTCGCCCGGGGACTCCTCGCAGCCGGCGAGCAGTGACCCGACCATCACCGTGTCCGCACCGGCCACCAAGGCCTTGGCGATGTCTCCGGAGTACTGCAGCCCGCCGTCGCCGACGAGCGGCACCCCGGCGGGCCGGCAGGCCAGTGACGCCTGGTGGATGGCGGTCACCTGCGGGACGCCGACCCCGGCCACCACCCGCGTCGTACAGATCGAGCCGGGCCCGACGCCGACCTTGACCGCGTCGGCACCGGCGTCGACCAGGGCCTGCGCCCCGGCCCGAGTGGCGACGTTGCCGCCGATGACCTGCACATGCCGGGTGGCCGGGTCGGTCTTGAGCCGACGGACCATGTCGAGCAGCAGCCGCGCGTGACCGTTGGCCGTGTCGGCGACCAGCACATCGACGCCGGCGTCGACCAACGTGGTGGCTCGCTCCCAGGCGTCGCCGAAGAACCCGATCGCGGCACCGACGAGCAGTCGGCCGTCGGCATCCTTGCTGGCGTGCGGAAACTGTTCGGACTTGACGAAGTCCTTGACGGTGATCAGGCCGCCGAGTCGGCCCTGCTCGTCGACGAGCGGGAGCCGTTCACGCTTGTGCTGGCGCAACAGCGTGGTGGCGTCGTCCCGGGAGATGCCGACCGCACCGGTGACCAACGGCATCGGCGTCATCACGTCACGCACGACGGTGCTGGCCCACTCGGCGACCGGGGTGAACCGAAGGTCCCGGTTGGTGATGATGCCGATCAACGTGGAATCTGACTGGACGACCGGCAGGCCGGACACGCGGTACTCGCCACAGATCCGGTCGAGTTCTTCCAGGGTGGCGTCCGGCCCGATGGTGATCGGATTGCTCACCATCCCGGTCTGGGTCCGCTTGACCAAGTCGACCTGGTACGCCTGATCCTCGATGGACAAGTTGCGATGCAGCACCCCCAACCCACCCTGCCTCGCCATCGCGATCGCCATCCGCGACTCGGTGACGGTGTCCATCGCGGCCGAGACCAGCGGCGCCCGCACTGAGATCTCCCGGGTGAGCCGGCTCGTGGTGTCGACCTCGCTCGGTACCACGTCGGTCTCGCCGGGCTGAAGCAGGACATCGTCGTACGTCAGCCCGAGAGCAGCGAACGGGGACTCGGGCGCCGCGTCGGCGGACGGCGTCGAGGCGGCCACGCCATCGGTGCGCACCGGCTGCGGCGCCACAGCGGCATGGTCGTCGGATGCCGGATACCCGTCTGTCGCAGCCGCGGTCAGCATGTCGGTCGGGGTGGTCTCGTGAACTCCGAGGCTCATTGCCGAAGTCTACCGGGGCGCGGGCGATGGGCTGCCGGGTGGAGCGGACCAGGCCGGGGCACGAGGCGGACAGGTGCACCGTGGACACGGCACCAGACCGACCATCCACGGGGCCTCCGCGGACCTGAGCTGACCAAAGCCTTACTCAACGCTTGCCCTACTCCTACCGAGAGCAACCTAGCGTGATTGTGAGGGGTCGCTCGGAGCGGCTTGTTAACACGTGGAGGGACCGAAGCGATGGGCGAGATCACCAGACTTCCCGGGCCAGTGGCCGACTTGTGGGACTGGCAGTTCGAGGGCGCCTGCCGCCGGGTTGGCCCGGAGGTCTTCTTTCACCCCGAAGGTGAGCGGGGTACGAAGCGACGCCGCCGCGCCACGGCCGCGAAGGAGATCTGTCTG
Source organism: Dermatophilaceae bacterium (assembly GCA_051650465.1). GTDB lineage: Bacteria > Actinomycetota > Actinomycetes > Actinomycetales > Dermatophilaceae > JBOFLG01. Next base: position 2,614 of record JBOFJB010000291.1, read on the forward strand.
GCCTGCCCGGTGCTGCAGCAGTGCCGAGAACACGCGCTCGCAGTGCGCGAGCCGTATGGCGTGTGGGGTGGACTCACCGAGGACGAACGCGAAGGCCACTACACCGGTAGGCGGCACATCGCGTCATGATCGGCCGCCGGGGACACGGGCCCCGGTGGGCGAGAAAGGGTTCGGAGTCGCGGGTCGCGCCGTTCGGGGCGTCTGGCGCGGTCCGCGGCTCCGAACCGACACACTCCGGGGGTCCACGCCGGATGACGGCATCTTGCTGTGGGGCCGCGCACGCCATCCATCCCGGATACCACCACCGCGTCAAGTCGATCCGCGGATGACGATCCTGCGCTCTCCGTGGCGCCCGATGCGCCGGTCGTCAGTAATCGACTCGCCTCACCTCTCTCGAGAGTGACGCCCGGCCCCGGCTCGGGCGCCCGGCTTTGGCGCGCGTATCGTCGCCGTGGTGAGACCCCTGGCACGGTTCTGGTGACGTCCCCGGTCGTCGAGGTGGCCATCCGTGATGGGTCGATCCGGCTCGGTCAACTACTCAAACTTGCGGGGGTTGTCGATGATGGCGCCGCGGCCCGTGAGGCTGTCGAGAGCGGCGAGGTGGTGGTCAACGGGGACGTGGAGACCCGCCGTGGTCGCCAACTCCGACCCGGCGACCACGTGACATGCGCCGGTGCCAGGCTTCGGGTCGTCACGCGCTGACCCGACCCGGCCGGGCCGCAACCTCGGTGACATGTGGTGACACTCCGCCTCTCGGCGCCGGGCACCGACCGGGCCGTCAGCCGCAAAACGGCCGTCCGGGAGGCCCGGAGGACTCGAGTCCGTCGTCGAGGACCCGCTACCTGCTGTCCCCGACCTTCGCGAAGGGCTATGTCGCAGCGCCGGGCCGCCAGTCGCGGGCAGCAGTACGGATGTAGTGCGCCGTCACGCCCGCCAGGGACGCCGCCACGACGACGGACGCGGCAGCCGCTGATACCGCGAAAGATGTGGAGGGGTTCAGTAGCCCGTCGGACTGAAAGCCAAAGGGAAGAACGAGATAGCACACACTCCCCAGGGTTGCCGAGAGCACGGTCGGGAGCGCGACGTCCACTGCCACATAGACAACACGCCACCGTGTGCTGCCGAACGTGGCGGCGACCCCGGCCAGCCGCTCTGCCCGCGACCGGGCCTCCGCTGCGAGCAGGCCCGCCGATACGAGCAGGAGGAGGGCGACGGCGGCGGCTCCATAGAGCGAGACCCACCGCGCGGCGATGTACACGCGGTGGCCGCCGCCGACCCATGACTGCGCGAGCGGTTCGAGACCTATCCCACCTTGGACGGTGGCGAACCCCAGCCGTTGCAACTCGCCACGGGCGAGGTTCTCGCCGTCAACTGAGAAGATCACGAGTTGCCCACCAGGACCCGACACGCGTTCGGACGCAGCATCCAGACGCTCGATGACGACACGCTCGATAACGATGTTGTCCAAGCCGACGGTCTGCTCGATCACATCACTGGTCCGCGGCAACGGCACCTCACCCAGCGGGACCGGCCCGCTCGACGGGCACGGCAACCCCAGCGTCTGCAGATCCGCACAGGTACCGCCGACCCGGGTCTGGCCCGGTGACCCTGGGGGTTCTCCTGGCCGAGGTGGGGCAACCCAGACATAGACATGCCCAACATCGTCAGGCAAGGCTCGGACGAAGGCGGTGAGTTCGTCCGGCGACGCGCTGCGGCTCGCCGTCAGCGCGGAGCCGCCGACTCGGGCCTGGACCTGCACGCCGTTGAGGTATTGGTCGCTCAGTTGACCGGTCCAGAGTTGAGCCTGGCCGACGAAGAGGAGCCCGATACACGCTGGTGCCGCAACCCGCGCGACGGTCCGTGGCCGGCGCTGCAGGTAACGGCCCGCGACGATGCCGCCCGCAGACCCAACCCTGACCGACCGGCCGGCTATCGATCGCCCGGCGATCGCGGTCACCAGCGCGATCACCGCGGGTAGGCCGACCATGACGAGCCCGACACCGAGGAGGTACGACACTGATCTGCTCATACCGGTCTTCGCCACGATCGGCCCGAACATGGCGAGCCCGGCGCCGGCGACGAACACCCACACCCACCATGCCGGCCGCTCCTCCCGGGCCGACACTCCACTGCCGGGACGGCCCCGAAACACCGGAGCCGCGACAACCGCAAGGCATAACGCAAGACCGGCCACGAAAGAGAGTGCGACACCGGCCGGCCATGCTCGGTACGCCGCCGGGTCCGACACGAAACTGACGAACGGCAGGCTGAACTGCACGGTGCACAACACCGCCACGACGCACGCCGCAGCAACCGCACCGCCGAGCACGTATCGCGCAGCCGACATCACCCGGAACATCGCGAGTTGAACTGCAGAAGCTCCGGCGAGGCGGAGGTTGGACTCGCTCTCGAGTTGTTGGCGGGCGCCGACTCGTCGAGCGAGAAAAAGGCTCGCCAGCGCGCCGAACCCCAACGTTGCCGCCACGAGGATGGCGGCATCAACTGTGGGGAACGCGTCGGCGAGCGCGAGCGATGGATAGTAGAGACGCTCACGCCCGGCATCACCTGACCACCCTGATGCCGGGTCCAACACACTGACGTCGGCGGTTTCTGCCGACGGCCGTACATACAGTCGTAATTCGGACGGTTCGATGAGCCCGTCGTCACTGATGACGCCATCGACGTCACCGAACTGCCTCCGACCACCGTCGGCGTCCATGAGTTCGAGCAGCCGTGGCGAGGCGACCACGTTGCCCGGCGCGGGCCACCGCTGCACCCCGGGGGGTGGCGGCACGTCATCGGACGTCGGGACGACCACCTGGACCGTCACCTGCTCCTGAGCCACCGAGGGGAAAACCGCCGATCCGACATGGAGCCGAGGCGCGTCCTCACCAGCGGCCACGGGCCGGAGCGCTTGCGAACGCTCGGCCCGCTCCTGCCCGACAGCATGCGCCAGCACGAGAAGCACCACAGCAAGAATGAGCGTCGCCGCGGCGATGCCCGACATGGCCGCTCGAAGCCGGCGCTCCTTGTGCTGGCGTTCGACCGCACGCGCTACCCGCTGTAACCCAGCGATCGGCATCACCTCAGTCGCCATCTAGGCCGGCACCACGATCGCCTCGAGTGCACCGTTGACCAACGAGTAGCACCGATCCGCGCGCTTGGCGACCTCCTCGTCGTGAGTGACCACCACCACGGCTGCGCGCTCTTGCCGAGCGAGCGCGAAAAGCAGTTCACAGCAGTGGTCGCGAGTCCGGGCGTCGAGATTGGCCGTCGGCTCATCGGCCAAAATCAGCGACGGTCGGTTCACCAGGGAGCGGGCAATCGCTACCCGCTGCTGCTCACCACCGGACAGTTGAGCGGTGCGTTCGACGTCTGTCGGAACACCTAACTGTGCAATGAGTTCGTCAGCGCGTCGTCGAGCGTCCATGCTGTTCAGCCCGGCGAGCAAGGCAGGGACGACAGCGTTCTCCACCGGGCTGAGATCAGGAAGGAGGGTGTTGGCCTGAAACACCACCCCGATGGTGGACCGCCGCAACGCGGTGAGGGTTCGTGACCGTGCCGTGGCGACGTCAACATCGCCGACCACAACCTGGCCGGTGTTCGGCCGGACCAAGCCGAGAATGACACTGAGCATCGTGCTCTTACCCGACCCGCTCGGCCCGACGATCGACACCGACGCACCCTCAGCGACTCGGAGATCAAGACTTCGCAGAACCGGCCGTTTCCCAAACGTCACGCTGACATCATTCAGGCGTACCCGATCTGACATATCTCGTTGACCAATCATTAGTTGCAGTCAATGCCACCGTATTCAACCTTGCTGTAGTGATAACTAGCAGCATCAGCCGCCGCCGGAACCGCGGCCGTAATTCCGGCAACTGCGAAAATGAGGAAAGTCTTACGAATTGACATGTGTGGCTTCAGAATCTGATCGGTGTTCTTTGGTCCGAATCGGTGAAGTCGAACTAAAGAACCGCGGAGAATCCCCTGCTGGAGTCGGACCTTAACGTGAGCACGTGGCGGGCGCAAGACCGCAGGCGTGGTGTCCGCGGGGTGATCCGTCGTCGCTGCCGGTCTGGCCTGGATGGCCTGTTGATCGGTCGCCTCGGTGCTGTCGGCCGGTCGCTTCGGGGGCGCCCGTGCAGCCTCAGGACGCGTGGGTCCGGCGGGTGGCGGCGACCCGGCACAGGACTCAGGAGCAGAGCCAGTCCACGCCGGCCGCGACGTGCAGGGCGGTGGTGTCGTACTGCGGCAACGGCGCGTCATCCGGGCCGAGGATCAACCCAATTCAGTGCAACCCAGGACAACCGCATCCGCACCCGCGGCAGCGAGGCGGTCGATGACCCCGAGATAGGCGGCCCGCGACTCCTCCCGGATGATGTCGCGCACTAGCTCGTCATAGATGATCCGGTGCACGAGTCCGCGATCGTCGGCCTCGGGCACGACCACATCGAGGCCACGCGAACGCAGTCGTCCGGCATAGAAGTCCTCCTCCATCGTGAACCGGGTCGCGAGCAGCCCGACCCGCGAACGCCCCTCGGCGAGTAGCGCGTCGGCCGTCGGATCCGCAATGTGCAGGAGCGGCACGTCCGCCGACGCCTCCACAGCATCGGCCACCTTGTGCATCGTGTTCGTCGCTAGCAGCAGTGCCTCCGCGCCGCCGGCAGCCAGGCCACCTGCGGCATCCGCAAGCAGCATTGCCGTCGCGTCCCAGTCGCCGTCGTGCTGCGCTGCCGCCACCGGCGCGAAGTCGACGCTATGGACGAGCAGCCGAGCCGAGTGCAGCCCGCCGAGCCGCTGCGCCACACCGGCGTTGAGTCCGCGGTAGTAGACCTCGGTGCTCGTCCAACTCATCCCGCCGAGCACTCCGAGCAGCCGCACGCAGATCAGCCTACGGCGCCAGCGGAGCCCAGTTCTCGGTTCAGGCCACCAACTACTACTGGAATTCGTCGCCGGAGACGGGCGTCTCGCCGTCCTCCGGCTCGAGCGGCATCAGCGCGTCCGCGTCTTCCGGGAAAGATACTCAGCCACCTCCGGAGAGCGCTGGAAGCCAGGTGGAACGACACGGCGCTCGAGCTTGGCCGAGGCTGTCGTCGAGCGCGCGGCGGACCGTGCAACAGCGTCCTTCTTCGTTCGATCAGCCATCGCTCCACCTCCTGTTCTCATCGCGCCCTTCCAAGGGTGAGGCCGCGACACTCGAGGGACGCGAGGAGCGCTCGGGCCAGCACGACGTCGGTCACCGACCGCGTCGGCGACCTCGGTGCCCGGCCTGCAGGCAATGCTCCCCAATCATCGGCGCTTCGCGCCTGCCTCTCGCACCGTCGACGCAGTTCGAGGCCGGACGTGCGGATGCCGCCCGCGCCCACCACGGGGCGCGGGCGGCATCCGGTACCGCTGTGCGAGAGAGCGACTCAGTGGCCGTGGCCGTGGCCCGCACCGGCGGCTGCCGGCTCCTCTTCCTTCTTCTCGACCACCAGGGTGTCGGTGGTGAGCACCATCGAGGCGATCGACTCCGCGTTGCGCAGCGCCGACCGGGTCACCTTCACCGGGTCGATGACGCCGGCCTTGACCAGGTCGGAGTACTCGCCCGTCGCGGCGTTCAAACCGTGGCCGGGCTCGAGCTCGACCACCTTGGCCACCGCGACGTAACCCTGCAGGCCGGCGTTCTCGGCGATCCAGCGCAGCGGCTCGGCCGCCGCCTTGCGCACGATCGACGCACCGACCGCCTCGTCGCCCTCGAGCGCGAGCCCATCGATGACCTTGACGGCCTGCAGCAGGGCCGAGCCGCCGCCGGCGACGATGCCTTCCTCGATGGCCGCGCGGGTCGCCGAGATGGCGTCCTCGATGCGGTGCTTCTTCTCCTTGAGTTCGACCTCGGTGTGCGCGCCGACCTTGATGACGCACACGCCGCCGGCGAGCTTGGCGAGGCGCTCCTGCAACTTCTCGCGGTCCCAGTCGGAGTCGGTGCGCTCGATCTCCTGCTTGATCTGGTTGACCCGACCCTCGACCTCGGCGTGGTCGCCCGCGCCGTCGATGA
>JBOFJB010000292.1:0-10915 GCA_051650465.1 Dermatophilaceae bacterium
GCGGCGCAGAGGTTGGCGAACGTCTCCGGGTCGGCAGCGGCCACCGCGGCCGGCTCGAGAGTGCCGAACCGCTCGAGGATCTTCGCGGGCCCGGCGAACGCACGCTCCATCGGGAACTGCTGGTCGAGCAGCATGCCGGTGAGGAGCGCGAACGGGTCCTCGGAGAGCACCCGGTCAGCGGCAGGGTCCTGGGCGATCGCCAACGCAGCCATGGTCGAAGCGTAGCCAGCACCTCGACAGCGACCGCGCGCCACAACGGGTGAGCGCCGGGTGACGCTGTCGGTCTCCTCGTCGAGTGGCGACCGGTCTCCTCGTCAGTGGTAAGCAGTCGACCTACGCGGCGACCTCGGCCTTCCTGGGCCGGCCGCGCGGTCGCTTGCGCGCCACGGTGGCTCCACGTTCGACGAGTTCGCCGCCCCAGACGCCCCACGGCTCACGCCGCTCGAGGGCACCGGCGAGGCACGCGCGGCGTGCCGGGCATGGACCGCAGAGTGCCTTGGCGCGCTCGACATCGTCGGGGGTGTCAGCGAACCAGAGTTCGGCGTCGTTCTTGCGGCAGGGGAACCCCGCACCGGTCGTCGCAGACGTCTGATGCGGGTCAACGAGTGCGCTCGACGGCATCGAAGTCTCGCCTCCTTCCTCGGCGGCAGTGCACGTGATGGTGGTGCTCTCGGTAGGTGGGGGGCGGTCCCGCCCCGGGCAGATGGTGGTCAACTCGGTACCTCGCGTGACGTTTCGGTCCGTATCCGGATGGAGGGGGAAAGCGAGAGGCCGCGGTTCCCGGAGTCGGGATCCGCGGCCTCGTGGTGGAGGTCGACCTGCGCCGGTCAGCCCGGCGGTGCCTCGAGGTGCGGATACCCGACTGCTGTGGTCGGGGCGGTGGTGCCGCCGATGGGCCCCGCGGCGGCGCGCTCGACGCCACCGACAGCGGACCCGGTGCTCACGGCGCCGGCGGTGACGACCGCGCGCCGGTGGAACCCGGTGACGGCGGGCGTGGCGGGGTCGCCGACACCGGTCCACGGACGCGCGCCGGTCCTGCGGATCGCGTCGGCCGCGTTCGCGTCGGCCATCGTCGTGGTGTACATCAGTGCCTACCCTCCTCACTGCTCTCGTCGGTTCGCTCGCCCGTGTCACGGGCTCACGAGGGGCGCGCCGATCACTGTAGGGGCATCGCGAACAGCACGGCAACGGAATAACCGCGGGCAGTCGCGTCATTCGACCCGAGGGCGTCGAAAGGCTTGCGCCGCAAGCGTCTACGCATTCAGGAAGTCTCGGATGACGCCGAGGACGGAACTCCCGTACTTGTCGAGTTTGGCTGCCCCGACGCCGGGGATGCGGCTCAAGCCGGCGGTGTCGGCGGGTGCCTGCTCGGCGATCGCGGTGAGGGTGGCGTCGGTGAACACCACGTAGGCCGGCACCGATGCCTCCCGGGCGGTCTCCAGCCGCCACTCCCGCAGCGCCTCGAAGAGCCGCTCGTCGGCAGTCGACGGACAGGTCGGGCAGCGTCCGACGGTGCGCTCCTTCGCCGTGGTGAGCGGGGCCCCGCACCCGCGGCAGGTGGTGGGCGACATCCGCCGACGATCCGCCGACGCGCCGTCCCCACGACGCCGACGTGGCTGGCTACGGGCCCCCTCCCCCAGGACGGATGCCGTGCCGTCGAGGAAGCGCGACGGCCGCCGGGTGCCCTTGGCTCCCGGAGTGCGCGCCCGGGCGTAGGAGACGACGAGCCGGTGCCGTGCCCGGGTGAGGCCGACATAGAGCAGTCGCCGCTCCTCTTCGACCGCCTCGGCGGTGTCCGCCATGGTGATCGGCAACAGCCCGTCGGAACAGCCGACGAGGAACACGACATCCCACTCGAGCCCCTTCGCGGCATGCAGCGAGGCGAGCGTGACGCCCTGCACCGTCGGGGCGTGCTGGGCGGCGGCACGCTCGTCGAGCTCGCGCACGAACGCCGGCAGCAGCGCAGCCGGGTCGATGGCGTGCAGGTCGTCGGCAAGCGCGGCGAGCGCAGCGAGCGACTCCCAGCGTTCGCGAGCCGCGCCGCCGGCCCGGGGCGGCTCGCGGGTCCACCCCGCGCTGACCAGGACGTCACGGACGAGTTCGGGCAGCGGGACCGTACCGTCGTCGCTGCGCGCGGCCCCGCGGACCAGCACCAGCGCGTCGCGAACCTCCTTGCGGGAGAAGAACCGTTCACCGCCGCGGACCAGGTAGGGGATGCCGCGCTCGGCCAGCGCCGCCTCGAGCTGCTCGCTCTGCCCGTTGGTGCGGTACAGCACGGCAACCTCGGCCAGGGGAAGACCCGCCTCGACCAACGCCGCAACCCGCTCGGCGACCCCGGCCGCCTCCTGCGGGTCGTCATCCGCCACGACCAGTTCGGGAGCGGCCCCATCCGGCTGCTGGGCGCGCAACTCGACCGAACCGGAGCGCCGCCCGCCGCCCGGGCTGGTGAGCACCAAGTTGGCCAGCCGCACCACCTGCGGCGTCGAACGGTAGTTACGCACCAACTCCACCGTGCGCGTGCCCGGGTACCGCCGCGGGAAACCCAGCAGGTGCTCCGGGGTGGCACCGGTGAACGAATAGATGGTCTGCGCCGGGTCGCCGACCACGCACAGGTCGTGACGGTCCCCGAGCCAGCGGTCGAGCAGAGTCTGCTGGAGCAGGTTGACGTCCTGGTACTCGTCGACGACGAAGTGCCGGTACTGCGCGCGGACGGCCCGCGCGACCTGGTCGTGCTCCTCGAGGATGCCGGCCGTGAGCAGCAGCACGTCCTCGAAGTCGATGACGCCGCGGTCGGTCTTGACCTCCTCATAGGTCGCCAGGAGCCGGGCCATCGCGGTGAGGTCGAAGCCAGCGGGGGCTTCGCGGCCCGCGGCCCGGGCCGCGGCCGGGTAACTCTCCGCGGTGAGCATCGACACCTTGGCCCACTCGACCTCACCGGAGAGGTCGCGCACCGCCGGACCGTCGAGCCGTAACCGCAGCCGGCCGGCCGCCTCGGCGACCGCGCTCGCCTTGTGCGGCATCACCTCCGGCGCCGCTCCGCCTACGGCCTGCGGCCAGAAGTAGTGCAGCTGCCGCAACGCCGCGGCATGGAAGGTCCGTGCCTGGACTCCCCCGATACCGAGGTCGCGAAGCCGGGTACGCATCTCGCCGGCGGCCCGCGCGGTGAACGTCACGGCGAGGACCCGCTGCGGGTGGTAGGCACCGCTGAGCACGCCGTAGGCGATCCGGTGAGTGATCGCTCGGGTCTTGCCGGTGCCGGCCCCGGCACGCACACACATCGGCCCGACCGGGTGCCCGGCGACCTCCCGCTGCTCGGGATCGAGCGCCTCGAGCACCGCGTCGGCGCCGGGATGGGCGGGCAGCGTGGTCACCGTGCCGATCCTAGGTCGGTGCACCGACCACATCCGCGCACGACCGAGCCGAGCGGCATCGGCGATGATGGCCGGATGAGTACTGTTGCGCCGGAACCGGGCACCGTCACGATGTACAGCACCACCTGGTGTGGCTACTGCCAACGCCTGCGGTCGCAGTTCGTCCGAGAAGGCATCAGGTTCACCGAGGTCGACATCGAGCGCGACCCGGCTGCCGCCGAGTACGTGATGTCGGTGAACGGCGGCAACCAGACCGTGCCCACCGTGGTCTTCCCCGATGGGTCGACAGCAACCAACCCCTCGATCGCCGAAGTGCGCACCACGTTGGGCTGACCGACCGCCACACGCTGCGGCGCTGCTGCCCGTTCGATGTCTTCGTGGTCGACCGGGACGGTCGACCCGGGTGAGCCGACTGGTGCCCCGGCGACGCCGGTCACTCCCCGGGCGGGGCAGGGCGGAGCACGGCATCGGACACCTCGAGCGGCGCGCCGTACCAGTGCTCGATGAGTCGTCGAGAGATCGACAGCCGCCCCGAGATCAGCACCGACCCGTCCGCGAGGGCCGCGGCGAGGTCGTCGCGGCTGAACCAGCGGGCCTCCTCGATCTCGCCGTCCGTCATCCGCAGTTCGGTGCCCAGCGCACGAGCAGTGCAGCCGACCATCAGGGATGACGGGAACGGCCAGGGCTGGTCACCGAGGTACGTGACCTCGCCGACCTGCACCCCGACCTCCTCGCCGACCTCCCGGACCACCGCGGCCGCGAAGGTCTCGCCCGGCTCGACGAACCCGGCGAGCACCGACATCCCACCGGCGCGGAACCCACGGCCACGGGCGAGCAGCAGGCGGTCGGCGTCGTCGACGACCGCCGCGATCACCGCCATATCGGTGCGCGGGTAGTGCTCGCTGCCGTCGGCCGGGCAGCGGCGGACCCAGCCGGCGAACTCGGACGCGGTGGCCGCACCGCACCGGGGGCAGTGGCCGTGGGTGCGGTGCCAGTTGGCGAGCGCGAGGGTGGTCGCGAACGCGGAGGCGTCGAGGTCGGGCAGGTCGGCACCGACCCGGCGCAGTGAGCGCCATCCCGCGTCGTCGCCCCCCGGCGGTGACGCGTCGTCGACCACACCGAGATGGGCGCGGCCCGCGACGTCACCGAGGTAGCAGACCAGGCGGCCGGCGTCATCCGGCGTCGGCGCGGAGAACGCCACCCGCGGGCCGGATGACGTGTCGTGCACCTCGACGCGGTCACCGCGCAGACGCAGCACCGCGGTACCTGGGTCGGCGAGCAGCCGGTCCACCAGCCTGGGGTCGCGCCGCAACTCGGCACGCCGGTCGAGGACGGTGCTGCTCAAGGCCAGCGCGCGCAGGGGCGAGAAACCCGCCGTCGCGGATGACGCCCGCGACCCGGAGCCGGGGATCCCGGGTGCGGAGGCAGGGGACGCAGGAGCGGAGCCAGGAGGCACGCGGCCCAGCGTAAGGTCCGCGGCCGGCGGCTGGGCACGGCCTACCGTGGACGGGTGGACCGCTCCCCTGCCTTCCTCGCGGCCCTGGCGAGTGCCGCAGTGCCCGGGCTCGACCCGGTCAGCGTCGAGGCGCTACCCGGCGCCCCGGACCGGGGCTTCGACATCGCGTTCGTGCAGGACACCGAACTGCGCCGCTGGGTGGTGCGAGCGCCGCGCACCGATATCGCCGGCGCCGAGATGGACCGGTCGACCCCGCTCCTCGCCCTGCTGGCCCGGAGGCTGCCGTTCGCCATCCCCGCACCTCGCGGTCTGGTCGCCCTGTCCGAGGGTGGGCGGGCTGCGGTGTACCCGTACCTGCCGGGGTACCCGCTCGACTTCGGCGTCCTCCCGGCCGGGCCCGGCCTGGCGAGCGAGATCGGGAGGGCACTCGCCGCGCTCCACGACACCGAGCCCGCCGTCGTGGAGGAGGCCGGGCTGCCCGGCTACGACGCCGACGCCTACCGCACCCGGAGGCTGGCCGAACTCGACCGGGCGGCGGCGACCGGGCGGCTTCCCGGCCCCCTGCTGGAGCGCTGGGAGGCCGCGCTCGAGGACGTCGCACTGTGGCGGTTCGCTCCAGTGCTGACGCACGGCTCACTCACCGGCGACCGGGTGCTGGCGGTGTTCGCCGCCGACGACGACGCCACCACGGGGACGGTGCACGCCATCACCGGGTGGGACCACGCCCAACTGGCCGACCCGGCCGACGACTTCGCCGCGCTGGTCGACGAGGCCCAGCCCGCCACCGTCGAGACGGTGCTCGAGGCGTACGCCTACGCCCGCGCCGAACGGCCCGACCGCCACCTGCTCGCCCGCGCTCGACTGGCCGCGGACCTCGGCTGGGTATCCCGGCTGCTGACTGCGCTGAGCCGCGACGAGATGGATACCGCCGAAAAGGTCACCGCCCGGCTACACCACCGGTAAGTGAGCGCCCTCCCGGGTCTCGGACCGGACATCCAGGCCTCGTCGCGCGGCGCGGCTACGGCTTCGGGAACTGACCCGAACCGCTGATGACAGTAGCCACCTCGAGTGCGACGTTCCGTTCGGTCACGGTGTTGCCGTAGATGTCGGTGACCCGGAAGGTGTACGGCCCTGGCCCCATGCCTTGGTCGACCACGAAGTAGTTGTAGATCTCGCGCTTGGCTTCGGTGAACGACCCACCTGCTGGCTGATACTCCAGTTTGGCCACCGGGTTGCGATGGTTGCGCACCTGGACTGCCGTCCAGTACTGCGTGCTGCCCTCCTTGAACCGGAACGAGACGGGCCCGTCGATCTCCGGGCTGACAACTCGCCAACTGATCGGCACCCGGCCGTCGATCGGCTCAGCGATGCGGGCGAACGCTTCTGCGCTGAGGTCGATGTCGCCGGGGCTGCACTCGGGGCATCGGTCGACGATCCGGACAGTCTCGGTGCCCTTCGGCCCACGGACCTCCACGAACGCGCCGCACATCTGCGAGTTGTCGTAGTCGACCTGGTTCATCGCGGCGACCATCATGTTGTCGGGCGACTTCTCGAAGGAGCAGTTCCCCTCGCCGGTCGCGCCGTAGTAGGTCCCCTCGCCGGAGCGCAGACTGGCCCCTCCCGGGGTCGCCGGGCTCGCCGATGGCGCCCTCTCCGACGTGGGTCGCGGAGTGGCGTCAGGCGTGGGGAGCGGCGCGGTCTTCGATCTCGCCGGCGGGGTCTCGGCCGGCGCGGACGGCAGCGCGGTCGGCTCCGGTGGTGCGACCTGCGGGGAGATCATCGGCGGGCCGTTCCAGAGCACTGCCCGGAGCAAGAACCAGAGGTGCAGCAGTGGAGAGTCCTCGGCGGATGCCGACGGGACGCTGGCGGATGCCGACGGGACGCTGGCGGATGCCAACGGGACGCTGGCGGACGCTGACGGGGCGCTGGCGGACGCCAACGGGACGCTGATGAGTGGCGCCACCAGTGCAGCAATGACGAGAGAACCACGAATGCGCATGCGAGAGAGGCCTTTCTGAACCCTGCGTCGAACGACCATGGATGGCGCTTCGAGCCGTACGTGAATACCGCGCCGCATGCTAGCAAGGCCAGCGGCCGACATCGCCGGTAGCGCCCAGCAGAATTGACGACGATGACGCGGCAGGACCGGATGACGACGCAGCGGGCGCCATCCCGGCGGCGGTCGGGCCGTCCGGATGGCGCCCCCGGCAGAGCGTCCATGCGGCGGCCGTCGCCACCGGGCTCGACCCGGGCGGCAGCCGCGCGACCACCCGATATACGCGACCACCCGGTCCACGGGCGCACGCAGACCCGACGTCACCCGGTCGGGAGATCCGCCCAATGCCGGCTCAGCATGGTCTCGTCGGACGACAGGTCGGGCCACACGGTCCGCCCGGAGGCCACATAGACGAACGCGGCGCGCACCCGCGCCGGGTCGACACCGCGGGCCCGCGCCCAGGCCAGGCGGTACGCGGCGAGTTGCAGCGATCGCGCCGCGGCCGGCGCACCGGTGGGCTCCGCACCGGTCTTCCAGTCGACCACCACCCAGCCGCGGTCATCGTCCGGGTCGACGAACACGGCATCGATCCGGCCGCGCACGGCGAGCCCGCCGACCACCGTCTCGACGGCGGTCTCGACCTCGACCGGTGTCCTCGCCGCCCACGGCGTGGCGCAGAACCCCGCTGTCAGCGCGTCGAGGTCGCCGGCCGGGTCGTCGCCGTCCGCGGCCCCGGGGAGCGCGTCGACGTCGAGAATCGCGGCGTGGCGGTAGTGCTGTTCGACCCAGGCGTGGAACGCCGTACCCCGCCGGGCAGCACGGGCCGGCGGTCGCGGCACCGGCCGCCGAAGGTCGAGGGTGAACTGTCCGGGGTCGGCAGCGAGCGCCACCACCGCCGACGTCGACAGGTGCGGTGGCAGCACCACCTGTTCCGCTGACCCCGGTCGGCGCGCCGACCGCTCGCTGAGCAGCATCATGACCTCGGCGTCCCAGCGCGTGGCGGCGCCACGCGCGTCACTCACGGCGCCACGCGGGTCACCTCCGGCGTCACGCAGGTCACCCACAGGGCCGCAGGTGTCATCGGCGGCACCGCGGGCGTCATCCGCCAGCCGGGATGCCGCCGCGCCGCCGGAGACCGCTGCGGCCACGCTGAGCAACACTTCGCGGTGCGTGCCGTCGCCGGTGGTCGGCCAGGTGACCCGGACCGGTTCAGCCAGGCGCGGGTTCGCTGGTGGCGGGTCGACCGGCGGTGGAAGGTCGACCCACGGCCCGGACACCACCGGCACCTCGCCGGCGCGGACCTCCTCGAGGAACCGTGAGGTGAGCCGCGGCGTCGACGGCGTGCCCCAGAGGTGCGCGGTGAGCAGCAGGTCGGTCCGGGCCCGGGTGAGCGCGACGTATGCGAGCCGCCGCTCCTCGGCGACCCCGTGCTCGGCGTTCGCGGCGACGAACCGGTCGACGGCCTGCTGGGCAGCGTCCCAGTCGCCCGCGCCACGCCACTCGAACCGGGGCAGCGCGTCGGAGTCGCCGCGCAGGTCGTACGGCAGCGCGGCCAACCCCGCCAGCCAGCCCTTGTCGGTCGGGACGCCGTGCCGCCAGGCGGTACCGGCCACCGTCGTACGGTTCGCCGAATGCACCGGGAACGCGGACTCGACCAGACCGGGTACGGCGACCACGTCCCACTCCAGACCCTTGGCCGCGTGCACCGTCATCACCTGGACCGCGTCCGGGCGCGACTCCACCCAGCCGAGGTCCAGACCGCGCTCCTCGTCGACCGCGGCCTCGAGCCAGGCGAGGAAACCGCCGAGCGTCGCCCGGTCGGCGGATGCCGCGAACGTCGCGGCGGTCTCCGCGAACGCGTCGAGGTGGGCGCGCGCCGCGCCCGGCGAATACCCGGGCCGGGCCAAGACCTCGATGTCGACACCGAGCGCGCACTCGGCCTCGGCGACGAGTTCGGGCAGGCCGAGCCCAGCGAGGCCGCGCAGCCGACGCACGATGGCACTGAGATCGGCAAGTCGCTCCAGGGCCACCGGCGCGATGCGTTGGCCATCGACGCCGGACCAGTCCGGAGCCGGCAGGTCGTCGAGCGCCTCGACGATGCTCACCCGGTCTCCGGCGTCGGGTGCGAGGTCGCCGCTTCGCCGCCGCCCAGGGCCGCGCTGCCGTTCCCGGGCCCAGGCGCCCAGCCCGTCGAGGTCGGCCGCACCGAGCCGGCACGAGGGGCCGGTCAGCAGCCGGACCAACCGGTCGCCGCGGGCGGCGTCGGCGACGACATGGAGCAGCGCGACGAGGTCGGCGACCTCTGGCGTGTGCAGCAGCCCGCCGAGACCGACGACCTCGTACGCCAGGCCGGACTCGGCCAAGGCCTGGACCACCGGGTCGAACTGAGAACGCCTGCGGCACAGCACCGCTGCGGTGCGACGACCGGGCCGGCGCAGCCGCCCGGCCAGCCAGGACGCGACATGCCGCGCCTCCTCCTCCACCGTGGCGAGCCGGGCGACCGCGACGTGGCCGGCACCGGCATCCGGCCGCTCGGCGAGGGCGGCCACCGGTACCCGCGCCGCGGCGGCGAGCGGCCCGGCGACGACATTGGCCGCGTCGAGCACCGCACGGTCGTTGCGCCAACTGGTCGACAGGTGCCGTACCGGTGCCGGTTCCGGCCCGCCGAAGTCGGTCCGGAACCGATCGAGGGTGGTGGATGACGCTCCGCGCCATCCGTACACCGACTGGTGCGGGTCACCGACCGCGGTGACCGGAACCGGGCCGCCCGGAGTGGCGAAAAGCCCGGCGAGCAGGCGGAGTTGGGCCTCTGACGTGTCCTGGAACTCGTCGAGGAGGACGGCCCGGTAACGCTGCCGCTCGGCGACGCCGACGGCACCGACCTCGGTGGCCAGGGTCGCGGCGAACGCGACCTGGTCGGCGAAGTCCATGGAGTCCCGGATGCGCTTGAGTTCCGCGTAACGCTCGAGAAGCGGTACGACAGAACGCCGTTCGCGCAGCACGTCGAGCACGGCCCGGACGGCCGCCGGGTATGACCGCCGCGTCGACCCCTCGGCCCGGGGCACGGCGGCCAGCGCCGGCACCACCTCGTCGAGGTACGCGGCGAGGTCGCCTGGAGTGCGCAGGTGCTCAGCGAGTTCGGCCGCCAGATCGACCACCGCGGTGGTGACGGTGGACTCGGCTTTGGTGACGCCGTCCATCGGGCCGTCCCAGCCGGCCACCACCTCGTGCGCGAACTGCCACGCGGCAGCCTCCGACAGCAGGCGGCTCTCCGGCTCGACACCGAGGCGGAGGCCGTGCTCCCGTACGATCCGCCCGGCGTAGGCGTGGTACGTGCAGACCGTCGGCGCGTCGCCGAGCACCGCGGCGCCGTGCTCGTCATCCGGCGGGGCGAGACCGGCCTCGCGCAGAGTGGCCAGCCTGGTGGTGAGTCGCTCGCCGAGTTCGCCCGCGGCTTTGCGCGTGAAGGTGAGCCCGAGCACCTCGTCGGGCCGCACCAGCCGGTTGGCCACCAGCCACACCACCCGCGCCGCCATCGTCTCGGTCTTGCCCGAGCCGGCTCCCGCCACCACCAGCAACGGCCGGTCGGCGGGCGCCTCGATGACGGCGGCCTGCTCGGCGGTCGGCACGTGCGGCTGCCCGAGCGCACGCGCGAGGTCGGCCGCGCTCCACCGTACGGTGCCGGCGTGCACGGGAGACCCGGTCACCACCGCCGCCCTTCTGGCCGGGCCGGGCACGAGTCCTTGACCTGGCAGGTGCCGCACTGCGAGCCGGGGGTCGCGACGACATGCCCCGCGGCCATCGCGTCGGCGGTATCGGTGAGCAGCCGACGGGCCCACTCCGGCTCGTCGTCATCGGCGAGCGGCACCTGCTCCTGCAGCGTGGTCGACCCACCTGCTGCCTTGCCGAGCTGGAGGAGCGCAGCACCACCGGCGACCGAGCCGACCCCCGAGAACCCGCCGTGCTCGACGGCCACCTGGTACGCCCCGAGTTGTCCGTGCCGGCGCATCTCGGACTTGGTCGGCTTGCGCGTCCCGGTCTTGAGGTCGACCACCCGCACCCGCCCGTGTGCATCGACCTCGACCCGGTCGA
>JBOFJB010000293.1:0-1651 GCA_051650465.1 Dermatophilaceae bacterium
GGTCGACCTCGGTGCCGTCGGGATGGGAGCCCCGACCGGTGCGTACCACCTCCCCGGTGGCTGCGTCGCACACGACGACCTTGCAGGACTGGGTCGAGGTGTCGACGCCGGCGACGAGGGCGCGGTCACTCATGTCAGGTTCACTCCCGGGTCGAGGAGGGTGCTGTCGGTGACGTCATCCTGTCACCCGTCCGGAATCGTCTCGAGGCCCGCCGACCGCCCACCGACCGCCCGCCGGACCTGGCAGAACGGGCCGCGGACGGGTCGAGCCCGTTCGCCGGAAGCGGGGTCGCGCACCTGACGGTCGTCAGCCACCCGCCGGCCAGACGACACCCGCGGCCGGTCAACGCCGAACGGCGCGCTCCCGCAGCAGCCGTGCATCCCAGAGCCGGTCCGCTGCCGCGACGCTCGCGGGTGACGAGACGTCGACGCCGGCGCGCTCGGCCGCTGCTCGCACCGCAGGGGCGTCGAGGTCCGGAGCATCGAACCACCTCGCCTCGACCCTGCGGTCGGTGTCGGCGCGCTGTCGTTGGAGCGCGGCCTGGACGGGTGCCGATGCCGCCGCCCGGGCCCGGAGACCGGAGGTCACCGCGACCTCGTCGCCGACTACCTCACGGCCGACCACCGGCGCGTATCCGGCGGAGTAGCCCGTGCCGGTCGGGTGGAAGGAGTCCGGGAAGGAGAGCAGCGTCAGTCCATTGATCCACGCGTCGTCATCGCAGACCGCATGACCACGGAATCGGTGGGCGACCCGGGCGAACGCGAAGCCTGCCTCTTCGGCGGCTCGGCGCGTCGTGGCGTTCAGGAAGTCGGACGCCCGGTTCAGCTCGGCCATCTCCTCGGGGGTGAAGAACGTTAGCGGGTCGCAGTCCTCCCCGTTGAACAGCCGCGGGTAGCCGACGACGGTCACCGCGGCCGTGGGCGCGCGGCGCCGGATCTCGGCGTACAGCCGGCGCAGGTCCATGGCCAGGGTGTCGGTGACGTAGGTCCGGGCGGCGTCGACCGTGGAGTAGCAGTCGCTCGCCCAGGCGGGCAGCCCGCACGCGACAAGGACGCCGACGAAGTCCGCGTCGTTGCCGCCGACGGAGATCGTCACCCGGTCGGTGGTCCCGTCGAGCGCCGACAGCTGGGCAGCACGCACGTCCTCGACCGCGGCGCCTGCACAGGCCCGCAGGTCGAGCCGGTAGCCGCCGACAGCCGCGAGGATCGAGGGGTAGGAGAACGGAGAGCGGAAGCACGACGTCCCGTCGGCGAGGTAGCTGCCTGCGCCGGTTCCCGCGGAATAGCTGTCGCCGAGTGCGACATAGGACCGCTGCTCGGCCTCGGCGGGCACGGCCAGGACCAGAGGGGTCGACAGCATGGCGAGCACCACACCGGCCAGGCGACGTCGTCGGGCCATGGGATCCTCCTCGATCCGCCGGCTACTCGGAGGTGACGAGTAGTTCTGCCCATCCCTGACGTCGGGAAGGACCCGGAGGTTGTCTCCCGCCCCGAGCCGCCGGTCCGCGGTGCCCGTCGATCTCGTCCTTTCGCCACGATCCGCCCTCCTTTATCTTTGGCCCGTGAACTCAACGAGCCCGGCTCCGGGCTCGCAGGCATCGCTGCGAGAGATGAACCGCCTGCGGGTGCTCGACGCGTTGCGCGAGCACGG
>JBOFJB010000294.1:0-1949 GCA_051650465.1 Dermatophilaceae bacterium
GCCGGCTCAGCGATCTGCGGGAAGGTGTCGATGTTGACCAACGTGGGCACGATCGCGATGCCCTGCGCGGCGAACGCCTCGACCGTGTCGTCCTCGAGGCCGCAGGCGTGCTCGACACAGTCGGTGCCAGCGGCGGCCAAGTCGCGTAGCGACTCCTCCCCGAAGCAGTGCGCGGTCACTCGGGCGCCCTCCTCGTGCGCGGCCGCGACCGCCTCGGCGAGCACATCACGCGGCCAGCACGGGGCGAGGTCACCGAGGTCGCGATCGATCCAGTCGCCGACGAGTTTGACCCACCCGTCGCCAGCGCGGGCCTCGATGCGGACCCGCTCGACCAACTGGTCGGGCTCGACCTCCCAGGCGTAGTTCCGGAGGTAGCGCCGGGTGCGCGCGATGTGCCGACCGGCCCGGATGACGCGCGGCAGGTCGGCGCGCCCGTCGATCCAGCGGGTGTCGGCCGGCGAGCCGGCGTCCCGGATAAGCAGCGTGCCCGCGTCGCGGTCGGTGGTGGCCTGCGCCTCGGCGGTGGCGTCGTCGACGGCGCCGTACCGGTCGAGGCCGACGTGGCAGTGGGCGTCGACCAGGCCCGGAAGCACCCACCCGGCTACGGTCGTGACGTCGTGGTCACCCGCAGGACGGGTGTAGGTCATCCGGCCGCCGAGCACCCACGCCTCGGGGCAGAGGTCATCGGCGCTGACCAGGACCGGCCCCGGGAGATGCAGCACCTGCGCCATGACCACCGACCTTAGTCAGGCGTCCGCAGCACCTACGGGATGTCGTCCGTGCCCTCGGCCGCCCGGACGACCCCGCGAAGAGTCTCGGCGACGACGGCCGGGGCATCGGTGTGCACCCAGTGGCCGGCCCCGTTGACGGTGACCAGCCGAGTGCGGGGAAACAACCGCCGCATCATCCCGACGTCCTCGGTGAGGACATACCCCGACTCGCTACCGACCAGCCACACGACGGGGCCATGCCACGGATCGGACTGCAGCGCGGGAAAGTCCGCGATCCTCGACGTGCGGCCCCGCGCGGCATCTCGGGCTACCAGGTCGAGGTTCACCTGCCACGACCACGTCCTACCGTGCCGGCGCAGGTTCTGCAGGAGGAAAGCCTTAACCCCCGGGTCGGGCTCGGCGAACCGGGCCTCGGCGTCGGTACGCGCGGTGAGTTCGGCAAGTGGGAGGGCTTGCATCTCATCGATATAGCCGCGGAACCGGTCGAGGCCGCCATAGCCCTTCGGAGCGATGTCGACAACGACCAGGCTTCGTACAAGGTGCGGATGACGCAGCGCCAGCACCATGGCCACCTTGCCCCCCAGCGAGTGCCCGACGACCACCCAGGGCTCCCCGGGCGCCACCGCCTCGAGGGTGGCGGCGACAGCGTCGGCGTAGCCCTCATACGAGAACTCCTCGGTCCACGGCGACCGGCCGTGGTCGGGCAGGTCGACGAGCAGGCAGCAAGCCCGGGTGCCCTCGGGGCCGACGACGGCCTTGGCCACCTGCGTCCAGTTGCGCCCCTGCCCGAACAACCCGTGCAGGAACGCCACTCGCGGCCCCGAGGTGCCGAGCGGCGTCGTATGAAGCAGCGTCAGGTCATCAACGAGCCGCGCCCGCCGCTCAGGCACGGGTCGCGCCGTGGTCAGCAGCCGTGCCTCGCGGGCTGCGGAGGCCGCTACCCGGCACGATCGGGAGATGCGCTCACCGGCGTCATCGGCGCCTCCAGCAAGTCGAACAGGCGGGCGCCCAGGAGCCGGTCCACGATGGCGAGGTGCCGGTCGGAGAGGTCATCCTCACCCGCCACCGCGGACTCCACGGCGAGCGGGTCGCCCTGGTCCTCGACGACCTCGTGGTCGGCAGTTACGAGGAGGCGGCGGTGCGCACCGAACGCCTCCACGGCGTAGACATCTGCGGTATCCCCGATCGTCACCCGGTATGCCTGCCGGTCCAGCCGCT
>JBOFJB010000295.1:0-7817 GCA_051650465.1 Dermatophilaceae bacterium
GTGTCTCTACGAGGCGGCGAACCAGCAGGTGAGAACGCCCGGTGCGCGGTAGCCTGCGCGGCATGGTCGAGCCGTTCCGGGTCCCCGACGACCTGGCGGCGTTTGGTTCGGAGTTCATCCCGGACGGTCTCGTTGCCGCCGTCGGTGATGGCCGCGTGGTGCGGTTCATGAACGGCCGGGCTGAACGCATCACCGGTCTGCGCTCGGCGGCAGTACTCGGCCGCGATCTTGTCGAGGCGATGCCGTTCCAGGATCTCGACGGCGAATCGTGGTGGGCGGCCAGCGATCCGTGGAACGGGCTGCGTACCAGGACCGGCCATCGCGAGCGGTTGCTCATGCTGCCTTCCGGTCGCGAGGTCCTGGTCACCGCCAAGTACGTGCGTTCGGGCACCGACCCGGTCAGCGCCGTCGTTCTCGGGCTCCGGGATGCCGAAGGACGCAGGCGCGCCGAGGAGGCCAGCGCGGCCCTGTTGACCTCCGTGGCCCACGAGTTGCGGTCACCGCTGACCGGAGTCAAAGGGTTCTCGACGACGCTGCTGCGCAACTGGGATCGGTTCACCGACGACCAGAAACGGCTGATGCTCGAGACCATCGAGGCCGATGCCGACCGGGTCACCCGGCTGATCAGCGAACTCCTCGACACCTCACGGATCGGCACTGGGCGACTCACCGTGCACCCGCAGCCGGTCGACGTTCGGCCTCGGCTCGAGGCCCAGGTGGAGCGCCGAGTCGCGGTCGGTACCGACCGTGCCCGGTTCGTCGTCCAGATCGCCGACGGCCTGGAGCCCGTATGGGCGGATCCGGACCGCTTCGAGCAGGTGCTCACCAACCTGGTCGACAACGCACTGCGGCATGGCCGCGGGGTGGTGCACATCGCGGCAGAGCCGACCCGGCACGGCGAGCTCGAGGCAGTCGACCTTGTCGTCACCGACGACGGTGACGGCATCGCGCCTGAGCATCGCGAGTTGGTGTTCTCCCGGTTCTGGCAGGCCGGGGCGAAGTACGGAACGGGGCTGGGCCTGTACCTGGTGCGCGGGCTGGTCGAGGCTCATGGCGGCACGGTCCGGGTCGAGGACGGTCCGCAGGGTGGTGCGCGAATGCGCGCCACCTTCCCGTACCCGCCCGGATGACGGGCTGCTGCATCCGCATGTGGGGGCACGCGTACGGTGTCTGCCACCATCCTGATGGCCCAAGGGCGACGACGACCCTGAGTTGGCCGTGCCCGTTCCTCGACTCGGGCGCGCCGGCGCCGACCCGAAGTGGACGTGACGATGTCAGCACCCAACAGCGACTTCGACCCGGTCGAAGTCGCGGCTCTTGATCCTCACGTCGTCGATGCCGCGGCCGATGCGGCGATCGCGGCTGCAACTGCGGCCGGCGACCTCGACGGGCTCAAGGCCGCCCGCATCGCCCATCAGGGTGACCGTAGCCCGCTCGCCCTCGCGAAGCGAGAGATCGGCGCGCTGCCTCCGCAGGCGAGGGCGGATGCCGGCAAGCGGGTCGGTGAGGCGCGCGGCCGGGTGGCCCGTGCTTACGCCGAGCGCCAGGCCGAGCTCGAGGCCGAGCGGGACGAGCGGATCCTCACCGAGGAGGCGGTCGATGTCACGCTGCCGACCGGCCGGCGCCCGCTCGGTCGGCGTCATCCGATCGGCCTGATGAGCGATCGCATCGCCGACCTCTTCGTCGGGATGGGCTGGGAGATCGCCGAGGGGCCTGAGATCGAGGCGGAGTGGTTCAACTTCGACGCCCTCAACTTCGACGCCGACCATCCGGCCCGGCAGATGCAGGACACCTTCTACGTCGACCCGCGCGGCGGCGGGCTCGTGCTGCGCACCCATACGTCGCCGGTGCAGGCACGCACCCTGCTCGAGCGGGGCGTGCCGGTGTACGTGGCGGCGATCGGGCGGGCCTTCCGCACCGACGAGATCGATGCCACCCATCTGCCGGCGTTTCACCAGGTCGAGGGGCTCGCGGTCGACGAGGGCATCACGATGGCGCACCTCAAGGGCACCCTCGACCGGCTCGCCGCCGAACTGTTCGGCGAGGGCATCACCACCCGGTTGCGCCCGGCGTACTTCCCGTTCACCGAGCCGAGTGCCGAGACCGATCTGCGGTGCTTCGTCTGCCGTGGCGAGGATTCGGCCTGCCGCACCTGCAAGGGCACCGGCTGGATCGAGTGGGGCGGCAGCGGCATGGTCAACCGCAACGTGCTCACCGCGTGCGGCGTCGACCCCGACCGGTACACGGGGTTCGCGTTCGGTATGGGCATCGAGCGCTCGCTGATGTTCCGCGCCGGCGTCAGCGACATGCGCGACATGATCGAGGGTGACGTGCGCTTCGACGCGCAGTTCGGGATGGAGATCTGATGCGGGTTCCCGTCGACTGGCTGCGTGAGCACGTCACCGTCCCGGACGACGCCACCGGGGCGCAGATCGCCGCCGACCTCGTGCGGGTCGGCCTGGAGGAGGAGGCGTTGCACACCGGCGGCGTCACCGGCCCGCTCGTCGTGGGCCGGGTGCTGACTGTGCAGCCCGAGTCGCAGAAGAACGGCAAGACGATCAACTGGTGCACGCTCGACGTCGGTGCGGCGAACGGCACCGGTGAGCCGCAGGGCGTCGTGTGCGGGGCGCACAACTTCGCGCCCGGCGACCTCGTGGTCGTCATCCTGCCCGGCGGCTCGGTCACGACACCGACCGGGCCGATGACCGTGACCGCTCGGAAGACGTACGGCCACGTCTCGGCCGGGATGATCTGCTCCGAGCGCGAACTCGGCATCGGCGAGGACCACGCCGGCATCCTCGTGCTGACGCGGTACCTCGCGGATGACGGCGCTGCGCTCGCCGCGCTCGTGCCGGGCGCCGACGCGATCCCGCTGCTCGGGCTCGACCGCGAGACCGTCGAGGTCAACGTCACCCCCGATCGCGGGTACTGCTTCGCGGTGCGCGGGATCGCCCGGGAGTACTCGCACGCCACCGGAGCGGCGTTCACCGATCCGGTGCCCGCGCTGGCCGCGAGGGCGCCCGACCCGACCGGGGGCGGCTACCCCGTGCGTCTCGCCGATGACGTGCCGGAGCGGGGGCAGGACGGGTGCGACCGCTACGTCGCCCGGGTCGTCCGGGGCGTCGACGTCTCGGCACCGTCACCGCGGTGGATGACGACCCGACTCACCGAGGCGGGGATGCGGCCGATCTCGCTCCCGGTGGATGTCACGAACTACGTGATGCTCGGTCTGGGGCAGCCGTTGCACGCCTTCGACCTCGGCGCGCTCGACGGGCCGATCGTGGTGCGGCGGGCGCGAGCCGGCGAGCGGCTCCGCACGCTCGACGACGTCGACCGTGCGCTGGACCCGGCCGACTTGATGGTCGCCGACGGCGGCGGCGAGCGGGTCATCGCGATGGCCGGCGTCATGGGTGGGGCCGAGACCGAGGTGGGCCCGTTGACCCGGGACGTGCTGATCGAGGCTGCCCATTTCGACCCGGTGTCGGTCGCCCGCACGGCCCGACGGCACCGGTTGCCCTCGGAGGCGTCGAAGAGGTTCGAGCGCGGGGTCGACCCGGCGCTCCCGCCCGCCGCCGCTCAGTTCGCCGTCGATCTGCTCATCGAGTACGGCGGCGGAGTCGCCGACCCCGCGGTCACCGATGTCGGGTCGACGCCTGCCCCGGCCGCCGTGACGATTGCCGCCGAGCTGCCGTCGCGGATCATCGGAGTCGAGTATCACTCCGCCGAGGTGGTCGACGTGCTCGAGGCGATCGGCTGCGTGGTGACGGCCGACCACGGCACGCTCGCCGTCATCCCGCCGACCTGGCGGCCCGATCTGCGCACGGGCGAGGACCTCGTCGAGGAGGTCGCCCGCGTTCGCGGGTACGACCTCATCCCGTCGGTGCTGCCGACCCCGCCCGGTGGCACCGGGCTCACCCTCGGGCAGCGGGTGCGGCGCCTGGTCGCGAACGTGCTCGCGGGTCAGGGGCTCTCCGAGGTGTGGAGTGCGCCGTTCGTCGCGGCCGACCGATTCACCGCGCTCGGATGCGACGTCGGTGCCGAGACGGCGCGCTCGGTGCGGGTGGTGAACCCGCTCTCCGAGGAGCAGCCGTGGATGCGCACCCGACTGCTCGCGACGCTTCCGGATGCGTTGCGCCGCAACGTCGCTCGCGGCATGCGTGACGTGGCGCTCTTCGAGCTCGGCCTCGTCGTCGACCTCGACGGACCGCAGCGTGTGGCGCCCACGGAGGACGTCGGCGTCCGGCCGTCCGAGGCCGTGCTGGCGGCAGTCCTCGGTGCGGTGCCACCACAGCCCTGGCACCTCGCCGTGCTGCTCGCCGGCGACCGCGACCGCGGCGGCTGGTGGGGTGCCGGGCGCGCGGTCGACGTGCACGACGTGATCGACCTGGCCCGGCTCGTCGGCAAGGCGTTCGCCGTCGAGGTGGTGGTCACCGCCGACGCAGTGCAGCCGTACCATCCGGGACGGTGTGCACGGGTGTCGCTGGCCGACGGCACGACCATCGGACACGTCGGCGAGTTTCATCCGCAGGTGGTAGCCGCCTTGGGGCTCCCCTCCCGCACCGTGGGCGGCGAGTTCGACCTCGACGTGTTTACCGCGGCCGCCGAGGCCAGCGTTCGGGCCCACACGCTCGTCACGTACCCGATGGCGCAGAGCGACCTCGCGCTGGTCGTCGACGAGGCGGTCTCGGCGGGTGACGTGGAGCGTGCCGTGCGTGCCGGGGCTGGCGAGTTGCTCGAGGCGCTGCACCTGTTCGATGTCTACCGTGGCGAACAACTGGGGGAGGGGCGCAAGTCGCTGGCTTACCGGCTGACCTTCCGGGCGGCCGACCGCACCCTGACCACGGATGAGGTCAGCGCCCTACGCGATGCCGCGGCCCGGGCCGCGGCTGATGCGCTCAGTGCCGCGCAGCGGGTCTGACGCGACCACCGGTCGGGAGCGACCGCTGCCCGCGGCACGAGGTGGGTCGACACTTGTGGTGGTGGCCGCGGAGCACCGCTGCATGGAATTGGTTTGTGTTGTATGGTCATGCAGCATGCGGGTAGCGGTAGCGGGTGCGAGTGGATACGCCGGTGGTGAGGTCGTGCGCCTCCTCCTCGGTCACCCGGTGCTCGAGGTCGGCGCCCTGACCGCGTCGTCCACGGCGGGCCAGCCGCTCGGGGCTGTCCACTCCCACCTGACCCCGCTTGCCGACCGGACACTCGAGCCCACCACCCCCGAGACGCTCGCCGGCCATGACGCCGTCGTGCTCGCCCTGCCGCACGGATACTCGGCTGCTCTGGTCGACCACCTCGGTGCGCACCCGGTCGTCGCTGACTGCGGCGCCGACTTCCGGCTCCGCGACGCGACGAAGTGGCAAGAGTTCTACGGAACCCCGCATCAGGGCGAGTGGCCCTACGGACTACCCGAACTCCCCACGGCATCCGGTCGCCAGCGAGACGCGCTCATCGGTGCCCGCCGGATCGCGGTACCGGGCTGTTACCCGACAGCGGTTTCGCTAGCGCTCGCGCCAGGCCTGGCCGCTCAGGTCGTCGAGCCGGATGACGTCGTCGTCGTCGCCGCGTCTGGCGTGTCCGGGGCGGGCCGGAACCCCCAGCCACATCTGCTCGGCGCCGAAGTCATGGGGGCAATGAGTTCCTACGGTGTCGGTGGAGTGCACCGGCACACGCCGGAGATCGAGCAGAACCTCGCGGCCGCCGCCGGAGTACCGGTCAGTGTCTCGTTCACCCCGGCCCTCGCGCCGATGTCGCGCGGCATCCTCGCTACCTGCACCGCCCGCGCCAGTCCCGGCGTCACCGCCGTGATGGTTCGCGATGCGTGGGAAAGCGCCTACCACGCAGAGCCGTTCGTGCACTTGCTTCCCGAGGGTCGGCTGCCGAGCACAGCGGGCGTGCTCGGCAGCAACAGCGTGCACCTCCAGGTGGCGCTGGACGCGCGAGCCGGCCGGGTGGTCGCGGTCGCCGCCATCGACAACCTCACCAAGGGCACCGCGGGCGCGGCCGTGCAGTGCCTCAACCTGGCCCTGGGACTGCCCGAAACCACCGGTCTGCCCGTGATCGGGGTCGCACCGTGACGGCGATGCCGCGGCACCTCATGCTGCATCCGGGAGAGTTGTCGGTCGTCCGGCTCCCGGCTGGTGCGCACCCTGGGTTTGACTGGGAGCGCGGACCGTTCGCGTCGCTCTCCCGGTCCGCCGACGAGACCTCCGTCGTGTGCCTGGCTCGCATGGTCCCCGATGGCGTCCGAGCCGAGGGCCCGTACCGGGCCGTCGAGGTCGCTGGGCCGTTGGCCTTCAGTGCGGTGGGCATTCTCGTCGAGATCCTCACCCCGCTCGCCGATGCGGGCATCCCGGTGCTCGGATCGTCGACATTCGACACTGATTGGATCCTCGTGCCGGCCGACCGGATGACCGACGCGGCCGAAGCGTGGCGGAGAGCCGACTTTGTGCTCACCCCGCGCACGCTGCCCAGCGGGAGCCGGGAATGACGGTCACCGCGCCCCGCGGCTTCCGCGCCAGTGGTGTCGCCGGGGGCCTCAAGGCCGACGGGCGTCCCGATGTCGCGCTCGTTGTCAACGATGGTCCCGGTCATGCCGCCGCCGCGGTGTTCACTCGCAACCGGGTCGAGGCGGCACCTGTCACCTGGTCGCGCCAGGTCGTCGCTGATGGGCGGGTCGACGCGGTGGTCCTGAACAGCGGCGGCGCCAACGCGTGCACCGGACCTGACGGCTTCCTTGACACCCACCACACCGCGGAGCACGTCGCTGGGATGCTCGGCGTCGCGGCCGGCGACGTGGTCGTGTGCTCTACCGGCCTCATCGGCGAGCGGTTGCCTATGGACCGGCTCCTCGCGGGTGTCGACGCTGCGTCATCCACGATGTCGGTCGACGGAGGCGCGGCAGCCGCCACCGCGATCATGACCACCGACAGCGTGCCCAAAACTGCCGTGCTCGATTCGGGCGGTTGGCGGGTGGGTGGCATGGCCAAAGGCGCAGGCATGCTCGCGCCCGCGCTAGCCACGATGCTCGTCGTGCTCACCACCGACGCGGTGGCCACTCCCGCCGCGCTCGACGCTGCGTTGCGTACCGCTACCGCAGCGACGTTCGACCGGGTGGATTCCGATGGCTGCATGTCGACCAACGACACCGTCGTCGTGCTTGCATCGGGAGCGTCGGGCACGACGCCGACGCAGCAGGAGTTGACCGACGCCCTCACCCGAGTGTGTGCCGACCTGGCCAGGCAACTGGTCGCCGACGCCGAAGGCGCGCGGCACGACATCGCTGTCGAGGTGCGTGGCGCGGCAACCGTTGATGATGCGTTGGAGGTCGCCCGCGCGGTTGCCCGCAACACCCTCGTGAAATGTGCGGTGTTCGGCGAGGACCCGAACTGGGGCCGGGTGCTCGCTGCCGTCGGCACGACGCGCGCTGACTTCGACCCGGCCGAACTCGATGTCGCGATGAATGGAGTGCGGGTCTGCCGGTCCGGTGGGGTGGGGGAGGACCGCGCCCTGGTCGACCTCTCCGGTCGCGAGGTGCGCATCGAGATCGACCTGCATGCCGGTGACGTCACGGCCACGGTGTGGACCAACGACCTCACCCACGACTACATCCACGAGAACTCCGCCTACTCCACCTGAGGGCCCACCGCCGATGACTGCATCCGCCCACGCCGTTCGTGGTGTACTCGACGCCGCCGCGGCGCGTGTCGAGCAGGCCAAGGCGCGCACCCTCGTCGAGGCGCTGCCGTGGCTGGAGCAGTTCCGGGGGGCGCTCGTTGTCGTCAAGTACGGCGGGAACGCGATGGTGGACCACGAGTTGAAGA
>JBOFJB010000296.1:0-5655 GCA_051650465.1 Dermatophilaceae bacterium
CCGCGATCCACGGGGACCTCGGCCAGGGTGCCCGCGAGCAGGCCCTGCGCGCGTTCCGCGCCGGGAAGGTCGACGTGCTCGTGGCAACCGACGTCGCCGCGCGCGGCATCGATGTCGAGAACGTCACCCACGTGGTCAACTACCAGTGCCCCGAAGACGAGAAGACCTACCTGCACCGCATCGGTCGCACCGCCCGGGCCGGCAACACCGGGGTCGCGGTCACCTTCGTCGACTGGGACGACATTCCTCGCTGGGGCCTGATCAACACCACGCTCGATCTCGGCATCCCCGAGCCGCAGGAGACGTACTCCTCCTCACCGCACCTGTACGCCCACCTCGACATCCCGCAAGGCACCACCGGAACGCTGCCGGTGGCGGCTCGCACTCGCGCCGGCCTGGATGCCGAACGGGTCGAGGACCTCGGGACGACCGGCCGAGCCGGCGGTCCGCGAGCCGGCGGTCTACGCGGTGGCCGGGGCGGTCGCGGATCGGACGGTGGGCGTGGTTCCAGCGAGCGCGGGCGCGGCGGCGCCAACGGACGCGGCTCCAGCGGCCGCGGGCGCGGCGGCTCCGGTGGACGCGGTCGCGGGCGCGACGAGGCCACGCCAGCCGGCCAGGACGGCGCGCGCGCATCGGGCGGGCCGACCACGGAGACCTCCGACGGCGGACGCCGGCGCACCCGCAACCGCCGCCGGACGCGCGGCGGCAGACCCGCCGCCGACGCCGGCTGAACCCGCGCACCGGCCGCGCGCCGGACCGTGGTTCCGTAGCGGGCGACGTTGGCCGGCGTCGGCTGCGCTTTCCAACAGGGAGCACCGGCCAGCCCGCGGTGCGCGGGACGGCCGGGTCGCTGTTCAGCCGGCGGGGATGGTGCTCGTGTCGATGACGGCGCGGTAGCGCACCTCACCGGCGACGACGCGGTCCCACACTCCGTCGATGTCGGCCGCGTCGACCACCTCGACGTCCGCACCGATCCCCTGCTCGGCACAGAACTCGAGCATCTCGCGGGTCTGCGCGATCCCACCGATCATCGACCCGGCTATCACCTTGTTCCCGTCAATGAGCGCGACCGGCAGGATCGAGTAGGGGGATGTCGGCAGGCCGACGGTGACCAGCACACCCGAGGGCCGCAGCAGCCGCAGGTAGTCGGCGACCTGGATGTCGGCGCTGACCGTGGTGAGGACGATGTCGAAGGTCCCGCGCGCGCCCGCCATCGCCGTCGAGTCCGACGACGCCAGGTGCGCGATCGCACCGAGAGCGCGGGCGTCATCCGCCTTGGCGTGACTCCGCGAGATCGTGGTCACGGTGGCGCCCATGGCCGCCGCGATCTTCACGGCCAGATGGCCTAACCCGCCGACGCCGACCACCGCCACCGAACGCCCAGGGCCGGCGCCCCAGCGCCGCAGCGGCGAGTAGGTGGTGATGCCGGCGCAGAGCAGCGGCGCCGCGACCTCCAGGGCGAGGGCGTCAGGGACGCGCAAGACGAACCGCTCGCGCACGACGATCTCGTGGGCGTAGCCACCCATGGTCCACTCGCCGTCATAGCCCTGCGAGTCGTACGTCTGCACCGCCGGGGCCGTGCAGAACTGTTCCACGCCCGCGGTGCACGGTTCACACCTGCCGCAGGAGTCGACGAGCACCCCGACACCGACCCGGTCACCGACGGCGTGGCGGGTCACCGCGGCACCGACGGCGCTCACCACACCGGCGATCTCATGGCCGACGGTGATCGGGAAGTGCACCGGGCCCCACTCCTCGCGCACCGTGTGGATATCGGAGTGGCAGACCCCGGCGTAGGCGATGGCGATGCGCACGTCGTCGGGGCGCAGGTCGCGCCGCTCGATGGTGGCCCGTCGGAAGCCGGAGGTGGCGGAGTCGGCGACGAGGGCCGGAGTCGTGGTGGGCACCTGCCCACCCTAGGCACTCAGGGCCGGATGACGGGCAGGAGCGCCGCGGCCACCTCACGGTAGGCGCGGGCGCCCTTGGAGGTGCGGGACGTGGCGAGGATCGACCGGCCCACCGCCGGGGCCTCGGCGAAGCGCACGGTGCGTGGGATCGGCGGCTCGAGCACCGGGATGCCGTACCGCTCGCCGACGTCGTCGAGCACGTCGCGGGCATGCGCGCTGCGCCCGTCGTAAAGGGTCGGGAGGATGCCGACGACGGTGAGCTTCGTGTTGAGCAGTTTCCGCACGTCGTGCACGGTGTCGAGCAGTTGCCCGACGCCGCGGTGGCCGAGCATCTCGCAGGGCATCGGGATGACGAGCGCGCGGCTCGCGGTGAGCGCGGCGAGGGTGACGACCCCCAGGGTCGGCGCACAGTCGAGGATGATGATGTCGTAGCGGCGACGCACCGGGTCGAGCGCCTCGCGGATGACGTACTCACGGGCCGGGCGCGAGAGCAGCACCGCTTCGGCGCCGGCGAGGTCGATGGTGCTGGGCACGAGGTCGACGCCGTCCTCGCACGGGACGATGACGTCGGAGACCGGTGTCCCCGACGCGATGACGTCGTGGATCGACGCCTCGACGGTGTCGGGGTCGACGCCGAGGCTGAAGGTGAGGCAGGCCTGCGGGTCGAGGTCGACGAGCAGTACCCGGTGGCCCTGCTCGGCGAACGCAGCCCCGAGCGACGCCACCGACGTCGTCTTGGCCACCCCGCCCTTCTGGTTGGCGAGCGCGAGGATCGTGGCGGTGCGCGAGGGCGCCATCAGGGAGCCTTTCGGGACGGTCCGGGAGCCGCGGGTCCAGGGGCCATCCTGTCACCCGGTCGCGCCGGATCGCGTGCCACTCGCCGGAGCGCGCCGACGACCGACCAGCTGTGGCGATCCGTCGGCCGGCAGCCCGCTTGGGTGCGCCGAGGACCTCGGGCACCAGCTGCCACTCGTCGACGAGCAGGGGCGTGCCCCGCGTCTGCAGTGCGGAACTGGTCACGATCGCTATTGCGCACCCGCGAATACTGTTTCTGCGCATCGCGCGCTCATGGTTTCGCGCATCGGAGGGTGTCCGGAGGACCGAGGTCGGCGGACGGTGGCTGGTCAGGGACCGGGTGCCATCCTCTCTCACCACGGGTCCGGCCCGGTGGGTCAGCCCACCGGGCGACGGCGGTACAGGACGTGACGTTGTAGGGGGTGGCCCGCGGGCAGCGCCGGGTGGTCGAAGTCGCCGTCGGGGTCGCGCGTCATGTCGAGCCGCCCCATGACCGCCCGCGACCGGACGTTGCCGACCGACGTGAACGAGACCACCTCGTCGAGCCTGAGCTCGGCGAACGCCACCCGCAGCGCCTCGCCCGCGGCCTCCGTGGCGTAGCCGTTACCCCAGGCGTGGCGTGTGAGGCGCCAGCCCACCTCGACGCACGGCTGGCACGGCAGTGGATGCCGCGGCACGGCCAGCCCGGTGACACCGAGGAACGCACCGTCGGCCACCCGCTCGAGCGCCCAGAGGCCCCAGCCGCGTTCGTCGATGGCGGCTTGCTCACGGTCGACGAGGGCGTCGGATGCGGCCCGGTCGAGCGTCGAGGGGAAGTGCCGCATCACCTCCGCGTCGGCGTTCAGGGCTGCGAACGGCTCCCGATCGGCGGCGCGCCACTGGCGCAGGAGCAGTCGAGCGGTGCGGTGTCCGACCCCGTTCATGGGACGGCGTCGTCCTTGAGGGCGGCCCAGTCGGGCTGCTCGGGTGCGGCGCGCTGGCCTTCGGGGCAGTGCGCCCGCATGTCGCACCAGCCGCACAGCGGACCGATGACCGGCGGAAACGACCCGCTCTCGACGCCATTCCGCGCGAAGTCGGCCTCGGCGCGGCGGGCGTCGCGGGCGATGCTGCGGCCCTGCTCGACCTTGCGTCCCAGAGACTCCCGGGTGTGCTCGTGGGCGGCCACCACCCCTGACGGCACGTGGTGCAACTCGACCCGAAGACCGGGCCGCCGGAACATCTTCCAGACCGCTGCGGCGTAGAGCGCCAGCGGCAACGAGGTGCGCGCGTCGTCGTCGGTGGGCGGCGTCCGAGAGGTCTTGTAGTCGACGACGACGAGCTCGCCGCTCCGGTCGTCGAGCCGGTCGACCCGCCCGGAGAGCCGCAGGTCGTCGCTGACGAACGACACGGTGCGCTCGATGCCCGCCGGGCGCACCGCCGGGTCGACCCCGCCGAGGTAGGAGCGCACCGCATCCGCCATCCGGC
This sequence comes from Dermatophilaceae bacterium, assembly GCA_051650465.1. Classification (GTDB taxonomy): domain Bacteria; phylum Actinomycetota; class Actinomycetes; order Actinomycetales; family Dermatophilaceae; genus JBOFLG01. The sequence continues at coordinate 4,167 of JBOFJB010000296.1, forward strand.
GCCGCCACTGACGCGACTGGGCGGCGTCGCGGAACCCGACCTCGACCCAACCCCGCTCGACCAGGCCGGCGCCGGCATCCGGGGTGGGCTCGGGGGCCTCCCACCAGTCACGGAGCGCGTTGTGCACGGCGATGCCGAGCGAGGTGTGCGCCCGCTGGGCTCGCTTCTCGCAGCGCTCGAGGTACTGCAGCCGGTACCGCCGCGGGCAGTCGAGGAAGGCGAGCAGCTTGCTCGGGCTCGCACCGTAGAGCGGTTCCGGCAGACCAGGAAGCGCGGCCTGCCCGCGGCGCGCGTCCTCAGTGGTGCCCACGCGGATGACGCTAACGTGCCCGACCGACGACGCCGGACGAGCCCGGTGGGCCCTGCCGACGACCCTGCGCCCGCTGGTCGTCCGCACGGCCAGCGGGGTGACAGACTGCGTTGTTGTGGCGATCAGCGCGTTCGACCTGTTCTCGGTCGGTATCGGCCCGTCGAGTTCGCACACCGTGGGGCCGATGCGAGCCGCATCCGCCTTTGTCGCCGGCCTGCGTGACGACGGCGTGCTGGAGCGGGTCGCACGGGTACGTGCAGAGTTGTTCGGCTCGCTCGGCGCGACCGGCCATGGGCACGGCTCACTCCCGGCGGTGTTGCTCGGCCTGGAGGGCGAACAACCCGAGACGACCGACCCGGCGGCCACCACGGGACGCGCCGACGGCATCCGGGAGAGTCGGCGACTCCGACTCGGGGGTACTCACGAGGTGGTGTGCGACCCGGACGAGGATGTCGTGCTGCACCGCCGGGCGACCCTTCCCCTGCACGCCAACGGGATGCGGTTCACCGCGTGGGCGGCGGCTGACCCGGCTCAGGGCGCCGAGCCGCTGCGGTCTCGCGAGTTTTATTCCGTCGGAGGCGGTTTCGTGCTCGACGACAACGCGGCGCACGGCGGCGCGATCGTGCCGGATACCACCGCGGTGCGCTATCCGTTCACCAGCGGGCGCGAGTTGCTCGCCCGCTGCGCGGAGACCGGCCTGCCGGTGAGCGGCGTCATGCTCGCGAACGAGTTGGCCTGGCGCACCGAGGGTGAGGTGCGCCAGGGTCTGCTGCGGCTGTGGCAGGTCATGGAGGAGTGTGTCGAGCGCGGATGCCGTACCGAGGGCGTGCTGCCCGGTGGGCTCAAGGTGCAACGCCGCGCACCGCAGCTGGCCGGCCAGTTGCGCGAGGAGCAGCCCGGCGACCCGTTGGCCGCGATGGACTGGGTGACCCTGTGGGCCCTGGCCGTCAACGAGGAGAACGCCTCGGGGGGTCGTATCGTCACGGCGCCGACGAACGGGGCCGCCGGCATCATCCCCGCGGTGTTGCACTACTACACCCGGTTCGTGCCGGGCGCGGATGACGACGGCGTGGTGCGCTTCCTGCTCACCGCCGCCGCGATCGGCACGCTCTACAAGCAGAACGCGTCGATCTCGGGTGCCGAGGTGGGCTGCCAGGGCGAGGTGGGCTCGGCCTGCTC
>JBOFJB010000297.1:0-2528 GCA_051650465.1 Dermatophilaceae bacterium
TACTTCAGCGCCGGCAAGGTGCAGTGGCTGCTCGAGAACGTCGACGGCCTGCGGGATGCCGCCGAGCGCGGCGACGCGCTGTTCGGCACCCCGGACACCTGGGTGGTGTGGAACCTCACCGGTGGCCCCGACGGCGGCATCCACGTCACCGACGTCACCAACGCCAGCCGCACCATGCTCATGGACCTGCGCACCCTGACCTGGGATGACGAACTGCTCGGCTTCTTCGGCATCCCCCGCGCGATGCTCCCGAGCATCCACCCGAGCAGCCACGCCGACGCGTATGGCAGCACGGCGGGCCTGCGCGGCACCGGGCCGGTGCCGATCACCGGGGTGCTCGGCGACCAGCAGGCGGCCATGGTCGGGCAGGTGTGCTTCGCACCTGGCGAGGCGAAGAACACCTACGGCACCGGCAACTTCCTGCTGCTCAACACCGGCCCCGACCTCGTGCGCAGCGACAACGGCCTGGTCACCACGGTGGCGTACCAACTCGGCGACGCCACCCCGGCGTACGCCCTCGAGGGGTCGATCGCGGTCACCGGCAGCGCGGTGCAGTGGCTGCGCGACCAACTCGGCATCATCAGCGGCGCCGCCGAGGTGGAGACCCTCGCCCGGCAGGTCGAGGACACCGGCGGCAGCTACTTCGTCCCGGCGTTCAGCGGCCTGTTCGCCCCGTACTGGCGCAGTGACGCCCGCGGCGCCATCGTCGGGCTCTCCCGATTCACCACCAACGCCCACCTGGCCCGGGCCACCCTCGAGGCCATCTGTTACCAGAGCCGGGACGTCGCGCTCGCCATGGAGGCCGACTCGGGAGTCGAGATGAGCTGCCTCAAGGTCGACGGCGGGGTCACCGCGAACCGGCTGTGTATGCAACTCCAGGCCGACGTGCTCGGCATCCCGGTGAGCCGGCCGGTCGTCGCCGAGACCACGGCGCTGGGTGCCGCGTACGCCGCCGGGCTGGCCACCGGCTTCTGGAGCGGCACCGACGAACTGCGCGCCAAGTGGGCCGAGGACGAGCGCTGGGAGCCGCAGTGGTCCGACGAGCAGCGCCGCCACGGCTACGCCGGCTGGCGCAAGGCGGTCGAGCGCACCCTCGACTGGATCGACGACGACCAGCCCGGATGACGTGACTCGACCTCGACTATGACCTGGACCTTGGCCGTGGACCTTGGCCGTGGACCTGGACGTCACCCGAGCGGCACCGCGAGCGCGTCAAAGACGATGCGGCACAACCGGTTCGCGGTGGTCTGGCCGTAGCGGTAGCCCGCGGGGCTACGAGACATCAAGGCCAACTGGTAACTGCGACCACGCCCCCACACCAGACCGACCGACACCAGCCGGTACCCGTCGGGCCGTGGACCCCATCCGTTGGCCTGCTCGACGTGCACGTCGTCCGGCGCGCCGCCACCGAGCCCCCAGGTCTGGCTCGGAGCGACCGACGCCATCAGGCGCCGCGCGTACGACCGGCGGTCGGCGGTCAGGTAGCCGTCGAGTATCAGGGCGTTCATCAGCCGGACGAGGTTGTCCGTCGTCGACACCGAGTTCCCCCACCAGGTGGTGGAACGCTGCACACTCCCGCCGAGCACCGTGGTGTCCCGCAGACCGAGGTGAGTCACCACTCGACGGCAGGCCGCCACGCCGACCTGGTTGAGCAGGTTCGTCGTCGCAGCCTGGTCGGAGGTGCGGATCATCGCTGCCGCCAGCGACTGCTGGGTCGCGGTGAACGCCTGGTGTCGCTCCTGCGCGAGACGCAGCATGGCGACGAGGACCAGCACCGCGACCGTGCTGTGGATCTGTTGGGTCTGTGGCCGCCAGGCGTAATAGCGCCCGTCACGGTTGTCCCGCAGCACCAGCCCGGCCACTCCGGAACGTGACGCCATGTAGCGGTCGAGGTCCTTGCTCAGCCTGGCGCGGGTGGTCGCACGGGCCGCTGCGGAGGTGCCGGCCACCTCATCCGACTGCCCGGCCAGGGTGACCGCACCGAGCCCCACCCCGACCACCCCACAGACCGTCAGGTCACGTCGCGACAGCATCCCTGTCATGCCGCAACGGTAGCGAACAACGCGCTCCTGCAACACGTTACGCCGTCGTCGTGGACCGGCGGCAGACGCATGGAGGAGCCGTCCTGGCCTGCGACGGCCAGACCAGAACGTGCGCTACGCCAGTGGCCGGGCCAGCGCCTGATGGCAGATGGCGGCGACCCGGGAGATGGTCTCCCGGCCGTACCGGAACCCTGACGGACTCACCGAGAGGATGCCGAGGAGGTACTCCCGCCCGGCGCCCGTCACCCACCCGGTGGAGTTCAGGTGGTAGCCCGCGGGCGTCGGCCCCCAGCCGTTCTTCGCGGCCACGTACACCTCGCCGCCCTCCGGAGCGAAGACCCCCCACCGCTGCTCGTCGACCACGCCGGCCATCATGAACCGGGCGATCGTGCGCCGGCGTCCGTCGAGGACGGCGTCGGAGTCGAGAACGGCGCCGACCATGCGGTTCAGGTCGCTCGGCACGGTGCGCCAGTGCCCCCACCAGCC
>JBOFJB010000298.1:0-9283 GCA_051650465.1 Dermatophilaceae bacterium
GCCGGCTCACCCGTGGACCAGAGGTAGGCGACCGTGCGACCGCTCCGGGTGAACGCGACCCCGCGAACGTCACCGCGGACGACGGCCTCGGTGGTCGCCGCTCGAGAGTCGGCAGCCAGTTGGGCGAACACCTCCCCCAGCGGCCGCACCGCGGCGTCGGCGGCGAGCAACCCGGTGCGTGGCTCGTCGGAGTTGCGGCCCTCCGGGTTGGGAATGAGCGGTAGCCAGATCACTTTGCGCCAGCCGGCACCGAGGAACACCGCGGTCTTCTCGACGAGGTCGGCGACCTGCTCCTGCTCAGGCAACTCGGCCCCACGGACGAAACTGCCGGCCTCCCAGAGTTCGACCGGCGTCGTCGCGGGCGTGGTGGCCCGGATGTACTCGACCAGCCGGGGAGCGACCGCGGCATCCTCGTAGAAGTGCACCTGCCGGACGTCGACCACGCCGCTGGCCAGCAGCCGCGACGTGGCCGCGAGGTACTCACGGTTACGGCGCTGCTGCTCGCCGTCGAGCGCGGACCGGAGCGACCCGGCATCCGTAGCCCTGGGGAGTTGCTCAGCGCGGGTATCGAACCGCCTGGCGTAGTAGGCGTTCCACGCCTCGACCGCGGACTCCTCGTCGCCCGCGTCGAGGAGTCGCTGGGCGATGCCGACGCCGTAACTGGTGCTGCTGAGACCGGCATCCACGACAACGGCCGACGTGTCGACCGAGCGGACGGTACGCGCCGCGAGTGCCACGAGCTGCTCGTACTGGGCTGCGGTCCCGCCCCAGAACGACGGCGAGTTGACCTCGTTCTCCACCGCCCAGACCTTGACCGACCCCGAGTAGCGGCGCACCGCGTCTGCCACGAAGCCGCTGTAGTCCTCGTCCGATGTCGGCACCCCCGACTCGGTCTTTTCCTTGTTTCCCCGGACGAACTCGCCCTCCTTCCCGGTGGCCCAGCACTGCCCGACCCGGATCTTCAGCATGAGTTCGACGCCGGATTCCTTGGCCTGGGCCGCGATGCGGTCCAGCGTGGCCCAGTCACGATTGCCCCGCGTTTCCTCGACCTGGCACCACACCATCTCGTAGAAGGTCGAGCCACCCGCGAGCCGCTTCACATACGGCTCGAAACTGTCGAAGCGCCCCCAATCCCACTTCGCCCCCATCGACCCCTTACCGCCTGCGGGGGCGGGCCCGGTCGTCGAGGGCGCAGGGGTTGGCGGCCTGGTGGCGTCCGCGGACGGCGGCACGTAGTCGGGGTCGGAACCGCCGGAGCACGCGGTGAGCGCGACGACGAGAGCCGCGGCGAGCGGCAGGATGACGGTCCGCATCGTCACGTCATCCTCACCTGACGTTCGCGCAGGCTGGTCAGCCTGGTGTCGAGGTCGCGGGCGGCGGCGAGCGCTCGTGGGTCGATGTCGAGCGGCGTATCGCCATGCGTTGCGCGCGGCGTGACATGTGCACACAATGCCGGGTCGAACGGGAACTCGAGGAACTCGCAGATCTGCCGCATCGTGGCGGCGGGCTCGGCGGCGAAGTGGTCGTAGGACACCACCCGGACGTCGGGCCGCTGGTCGAGGCCGAGATCGAACACCAGATGATTGCGCACCACCCAGAACACCACCGCGGCGGTGTGCGGGGTCATCGTGTCGGTGTCGAAGGACCGCACCAACTCGACGCTCGATTCCGGCAGTCGCTCACCCTGCCAGCGCAGTTCGCCTCGACCCGCGGCGATGTCGCGCAGCGCGATGAGGTTGGCGGGGCCGAATTTGGCGACCTCCGACCTGGCCCGCTGCACGACATCACGGACCACCCAGAGCGCCATCCCGCCGGGCAGGGCAGGGTCGTCGAGCAGGCGGTCGATCCGGTGCGAGTCGCAGATCGGCTTGAGCAGCACGCGCTGATGCCGGCTTACCGCCACCGTGTCCGCGAGCACGTCGCTCCCGCGGAGCCGGAACCGGTCGAACAGGACGCGGTCGTTCTCGCCGCGTGCGTCGATCTCGGGAGCGGCGTCGAGGCCGCGCAGCAGCATGTTGGTGCCGGACCGCTGCAGCCCGACCACGTACACCGGTCGCGCCGTGCCGGGTTCGTTACCGTGCAGCCGCCGCCACCGCGCCTTGCGAACCGCAGTACGTACGCGTTCCCGGGGGTCGAGGCGGTCCTCCTCGACGAGCCGCCCGACCCCTTCGGTACGCGCCCAATAGGCGTGCCGCACCGCCTTGCGCACGAGGTAGCGCGGCCGCGACTCCGGGCCGGTCGGCGGCGCGCTCCACCGGGCGAGCAGGTCACCGCGCGCCATCAGGCTCGCACCCCCGCCGCGAGATGCGTACGAATGACGGCACGCAATTCTTCCTGCCGAGCTGGCGACCCGGCGGACACGGCCACCTCGAGCGCCTCGAGCGAGGAGACGGCGGGCTGTCCGTACCCGGGGGCGAGGAATGCGGCGTACTCCTCGGCCCGGAGGCCGAGGGGCCCGACCAGCAGGCTGGTGTTGTCGATGACCGGCATCGGACGTGGATCCCGCACATACATCCCGGGCTCCAATTGGCGGGCGTCGCGCAGCAGCAGCGCCAATCGATGGCCGCCGTCGCCGACGTGCACGGTCTTGGCCACCGTCACGCCGGAGTCGCTACGCGGGCTCACGCCGGTAACCCGGAGGGTGACCGGTGAGGCCCAGTCGAACCCACGCTCGCCGTACGACCGCAACAGGGCGGCCGTCCGGCGCACCCGGTCGGCGAAGGCCGTCTCGAGCGCTGCGGGCTCACCCGCAAGGTGGGGTCGGAACCGAGCAACTTCGACGCGGCGGAACCAGACGGCGTACGGCTCGTGATGGGCAGCCGCGACGACGCCCTCGAGGTCATCGTCGAGCCGAGGCTCCAGCCAGTCGAAGAACCGGGCGCGGACCACCACGTCATAGCGCAGCGGCGCCACGAGCGCCGCGATCTCGATGGGCTCGGTACCCACGCTGCGGGGCCGCCAGGTGACGGCGCGCCTGAGTCGGCGGGCAACCCCGCGCCGCAATGACCCCTGCATCGATCCTCCCTGCTCGGACCTCGAGATGTGCGCGAGCCGGCGCGCGCCCGCACTGCCACCGATCGTAGCCGCTGCACGATAGGCGTGCCGCCGGTCGTGGGGATTGACCGCCACGGCGTGAGCGACTCGGCATCCGGAGGGCCGTGACCGACATGGCGACAAACCGACTCGGCGATACCAAACCGTGCGCCATCGTCAGGGCGCCGCCGACGGGACCGCCGACGCCGCCCACGCGAGATCGTTGTCGCAGTCGGTCGAGATGTCGCCGGCACGATAGGTTGACCCGGCGTCGCGAGAAGGGGTCGGCATGCGTGTACTCCACGTCAACAAGTTCATGCATCGACGCGGTGGCGCCGAGGGGTACCTCTTCGACGTCGGCGCGCTGCAGGCGGCACGCGGGGACGAGGTCGGGTTCTGGGGCATGCGTCATCCGGATGACGACACCGCGCGGCTCCCGCTGGCCGACACCTTCGCCCCGCACATCGACCTCGACCCAGCACCGTCCGGGCTGGCCGGGCTCAGCGCGGCCGCGCGGATGGTGTGGTCGCCACGCAGCCGGGCCGGCCTCGAGCGGGCGCTGGCCCGCTTCGAGCCTGATGTCGTGCACTTCCACAACGTCTACCACCAGTTGTCTCCGGCGGTGGTGGCGGCGGTGGTGGCAGCCGGAGTCCCGTCGGTGATGACCTTGCACGACTACAAACTCGCCTGTCCCAGTTACCAGTTGCTCGCTGATGGGCGACCGTGCCAGGACTGCGTGGGTTCGGGTACCTGGCATGCGGTGCGGCGCCGGTGCAAGGGCGGGTCACTCGGGGCGAGCACGGTGCTGGCGGTCGAGTCAGGTCTCCACCGGGCTATGGGCGCCTGGGACCAGATCGACCTGTTCATCAGCCCGAGCCGCTTCCTCGCCGACGTGATGCAGCGCAACGGCGTTGCCGCGCAACGACTGCGCCTGCTGCACAACGTCGTCGACCCCGCCGGGTCGCCGGCCACCGGTCCGGGGAGTGGCCTCGTCGTCGCCGGCCGGCTCAGCCACGAGAAGGGGGTGGACGTCGCCATCCGGGCACTCGCCGACATGCCCAGTGAGGTGCCGCTGCACGTCGCCGGTGATGGACCGGAAGCCACGGCGCTGCGCGAACTCGCCGACCGCGTCGCTCCCGGCCGGGTGCGGTTCCACGGCCGGATGACGACCACAGACCTGCACCGCCTGGTCGCTTCCTGCGTGGCCACCGTGGTCCCCTCGCGCTGGCACGAGAATCAGCCCTTGTCAGTGCTGGAGTCGTTCGCGTTGGCCGTGCCGGTGGTCTCCAGCGACCTCGGCGGCCTTCCCGAACTGGTGACCGACGGCACCACCGGCCGGCTCGTGCCGGCTGACGACCCCAGCGCGCTGGCCGATGCGCTGACCGCGATGGTCGCCGATCCGGTGGCGGCGCACGCGATGGGCCGCACCGCCCGCGACCTGGTCGCCACCGACTTCTCCGCGGCATCTCACCTGGCCGGCCTCGACGGCATCTACCGCGACGCCGCCCGGGCGCACACCACCTCGGCGGTGAACCGATGAGCACTCGACCGATCCGGGTGCTCTACATCGGCGGAGCCGGGCGCAGCGGCACGACGATCGTCAGCACGGTGCTCGGCCAGGCGGCCGGGATGTTCGCAGCAGGCGAGTTGCGATTCGCCTGGGAACGAGGGGTCGGCCAGGACCACCGGTGCGGGTGCGGCGAGCCGTTCAGCCGGTGCCCGGTCTGGACCGACGTCATGGCGCGGGCCTTCGGCTCGGCGGGCCCGCCCGACCCGATCGCGTTGCACGAGAATCTCCTTCGCCGCCTCCGCATCCTGCGAGCGCCGCAGGGCCTGCTGCGCTCGGCGTTCGGGCGGCCGGTCGTTCCGTACCACCGTGACGACGCCGACATCCACCGGTTGTACCGCGCCGTGGCCGAACTCGACGGGGTCGACGTCGTCGTCGACTCCTCGAAGAACCCGATGTACGCCGTGCTGCTCGACCGGCTCCCCGGGGTGGAGCTCACCGTGCTCACCGTCGTGCGCGACCCGCGGGCCGGAGCCTTCTCGTGGCGCCGCCTCAAGACCACGGGCGACCGCGACGACGGCGCCACCATGGAACGGCTCGAGGTGTGGCGCAGCGCCCTGGTCTGGACCGTGTGGTACGCCCTGCTCGGTCGCTGGTTCCCCGCGGGCGACCGGCACCTGCTGATGCGCTACGAGGACTTCGTGGCCGAACCCGAGGCGTCGGTGCGGCGGGTGCTCGACCGGCTCGGCCGCGACCACGGACCCGACTTCGGCGACGACGGCGCGGTGCTGCTGGGGCCGACACACACTGTCGCCGGCAACCCGAACCGGCACTCTTCCGGCCGGACCCGGCTCACCCTCGACGACGAGTGGCGCCGCCGGATGCCGTGGCGCGACCGCGCGCTCGGCACCCTGCTCACCGTGCCGCTGCTGCGCCGGTACGGGTACCGCGTCGGCGGCCCGACCGCCCGCGGATGACGAGCACCGCACGGCGACGCCGAGGCCCACGAGCGAATCCGGCAGTGGTCAGCCGTCAGATCCAGTGGTTCCCCGGTTCCTCGGCGCACGTGCTCCCGAGATGGCCACCAGCTCACCGAAGTCGGCGTCGGCCGACAGCAAACGCGGCCATCCACCGCCGCGCGTTCCAGCACGACGGCATCCGGGGATCCGGCGATGCCCGGCCCGGTGACGCGTCGTGCCCATGGTCGCGGAGGGTGACGACGGTCCGCGACGGCAACCACTCGTCGACCAGGAACCTCACGCGACCACGGTGACGGGCAGTTCCCGGTCCTCGACCGCCGCGACGGCGAACCACAGCACGGCGGTGATGTCCTCGGCCGCGAGCTGCGGGTAGTCAGCGACGATCTCCGGCGGCGTCATGCCGACGGCAACCATTGCCAGGACGGTAGCCACCGGAATCCGCGTACCTCGAACGCATGGAACTCCTCCCATGATCTGGTGATCGCGGACGATCCGGGCTGCCTCCACCTCGGCGAGTCCACGACCTCCAAAACTCGCTCGGCCGCCCGCCGAGGCCGTCTGCCGCTTCGCCCGACTCACGACGATCGGCGTAGCAGGCGGTGCCGCTCAGGGTACGAATACCGTTCGCGGGTCGCTGTTCTCGGAGTTGCCGAAGGAGTTGACCGCGCGCACCTGGTAGACGTACGACCGTCCGCGTACCAGCCCGGTGTCGACGAACGAGAGCACGCCGGGGTCGGTGGTGGCCCGGCGCACACCGTCGCGCAGCACGACGAACCGAGTGACCGGCGCCGCACCGGGCGACGACAGCGTCCAGGACACGCTCGCCGCGGCATCCGGCCCGGCACTCGCCGTGAGCACCGGCGTCATCGGCACGCCGGTGTTGCCCACCACGGAGATCTCCGCAGTGCGCGGCCCCTCGCCGACGGCGTTGACCGCCGCCACCCGGTAGGCACAACTCTGCTGCACCGGGCAGGTGAGGTCTTCGGCCGTGCGGGCACCGGCCCCGACCTCCGCCAGCAGCGACTCGCCACCTCCGGCCATGGAGCGGTGCACGCGATAGCCGGTGACCGCGGAGCCACCGTCGGACGCCGGCGCGCTCCACGTCATCCGGGAACTCGTGCCACCGGCGACGGCGAAGTCCCGCGGCACGGTGGGGACGACGGTGGCGGTGCCGTCGGGCGTGGCGGTGACCGGTGCGGATGCCGGCCCGTCACCCACCGACGTGGAGGCGCGCACGACGTACCGGTACGCAACGCCATCCACAAGGCCGGCGTCGGTGAACGTCGTGCCCGCGGTCCTGCCCACCTGGACAAGACCGCCAACACCGTTCTCGCGCAACACAGAATAGCGGCTCACCTTCGCGCCGCCGTCGCTGTCGGGAGGGCCCCACTGGAGGGTGACCGAGCGCTCACCCGGCGACGCGACGAGACCGACTGGAGCGCCCGGAGGCAGCAGTGCGGACAGGTCGCGGAACATCCCGAGATGCGGCTGGCGGCTCTGGCCCACCGTGGTGAAGTCACCCCCGGCCACGAGCGCCGTAGGAGTAACGGCCAGCGCCCAGATGCCGAGAGCGCTGTTCACCCGCGGCGCGAAGGCGCCGATCGCGCCGGAGTCGAGGTCGACCTCGGCAATCTTGCTGCGGTCCAGCCCGGCGAACGACGCGGTCCCGCTGAAGTGCCCCGCACAGTAGGCCCGCGAGCCGACCACCCGCGCGGCCACGATGTCGCCGGTGCCCCGGTGACTCCACAGGGTGCGACCAGTCACGGCATCCTGCCGAGTGCATCCGCCGCCACCACCACCGGCGGCGATGACGAGCGAGCCGCCGGCAAGGTCGACATCGAAGACCGGCGAGCGGCTGCGACCGTTGGTCGTGCCCGACCGGAACACGGGGTCCGGCACCGCGGTGGCTCCGGTACTCACGAGCGCCAGCCGGCCGAGCGCGGACGTACCGAACAGGGCGGTGAAGTCGCCGCCGATGTACACACCGTCGGCATGAGCCGCCGGCAGGATGACCCGCACCCGCTCGTCGGCGCTGATCGACGCCGTCCAGGCACGGTCGAGGACACCGTCGGCGCCGATCCGCGCGATCCGCCCGACCGCGGTGATGGTGGTGTCCTGGATCTGGTCGAACGCTCCGCCGACATACACGGATGACGCCCGCACCGCGATTGTCTCGACTGCTCCGTACGCCCGCGGGGCCCATGCCAGCAGCGCACCGCTGCGCAGGCTCACCGCGGCGAGATTCCGCCGCGCCGAACCGTTGACCGCGGCGAAGTCACCACCGAGGTAGACGGTGTCCCCGTCGACCGCCGCAGCGAATACGGCACCGGCGACCTGCACCGGCCAGTCGACGAACGCCCCGGTCTCGGGGTCCCAGAGCGCCACGCCCTGGGCGGCCCGGCGCTGGCCGGCCGGCCCGAGTGCCGTGCTGAACGACCCGCCGACAACCACGCCACGCGCGGTCGGCACCAGCTCGGACACTCGGCCGTCGACACCCCATGACCGGGACATCCACGTACTGGCGCCGAGCGCCCCGGCTACGGCGCTCGGACCGGCAACGAGCACGGCCATCGTGGTGGCCACGGCTGTCACCGCGGCCACCACGACCCGCGCCTGTCTCACGGCGTGCCGCGGAGAAGGGCAAAGCCCTGCGCGATGGCGGTCTTCTCACCCGCGAAGGTGAAGTCACCGCCGACGAGCAGGCCGTACGGGCTGACCGCGAAGGACCACACACCCATCGGCTGGTCGAACTCGGGCGCATAGTCGAGCAGGTTGCCGGTGGCGGCGTCGAACACCACGAACCGTTGCCGCTCCACGTTGGTGCCGGCGGGTGTGGCCCAGCAGACGCCGCCGGCGCCCTTGTTGCCGCCGTGCGAGCCGTAATAGACGCGTCCGTTGACCTCGAGCATGTCCTGCATCCCGGCGTTGCAGAAGGTGCGCCAGATCAGGCCGGTGGGTCGGGTCGGGGTGGCCAGATTCACTGCGTCGTACTGGTAGATGTGGTCAGGGCAGACGTCTCCGCCGTAGAGCCGCTGGCCGTCATCCGACAGGTAGATCCGGTTGATCCACGGGCCCACCGTGCTGCACCCGAGCACCCCACCGAGTCGGCGGGCGTCGAGAGCGCCGCTGGCGCCACTCACCACAGCGATTCCACCAGCGACGCTGGTGTTGTTCACCGTGGTGAACGGGCCAGAGAGGTAGACCTTGGAGCCGTCCGGCGCAACCTCGAGGCCCTGCACCATGCCGCCGGCCCGGAGCCGGCCGTCCGGGCCTGAGGTGTCAGCCACCCAGGCCGGGTCGAGGGCGCCGGTGGTGGCGTCGAGCCGAGCGGCGTGCAGCCGCTGGACGCTGCCGATCTTGGTGAACTTGCCGGCGACGTAGACACCGTCGGCGCTCAGCCCGAGCCGGATGACGGTGTTGTTCGGCGCGGTCTTGAAGTCCGCGACCGCGCCGGTCGTGGTGCTCACCTTGGCGACCTTGTTCCGGGCCACCCCGCCGATGTTCTTGAAGTCACCGGCGACGTAGACCGAGGAGCCGTCAGTGGTCGGCACGAGGTCGAGCACCATCCGGTCGACATCCGCCTGGAACGCCGGGTCGGCCTCTCCGCTCTCGAGGTCGATCACTGCGAGCCCGCGCCGGATGAGGCCGCCGACACTGGTGAACGCGCCACCGGCGACGATCTCGTCATCCAGCCGCAGCAGCGAATACACCCGGTTGCCGGTGACCGGGTTCCACCCGGTCAGGGCGCCGGTCGCGAGGTCGA
>JBOFJB010000299.1:0-19834 GCA_051650465.1 Dermatophilaceae bacterium
AGATCGTCAACGGCGACCCGCTGCGGGTGCTCAGCGACGCGTCTCGTGGCGCGGAGATCGTCGTGCTGGGCAGTCATGGCCGCGGCGAGATGGCCGGCTTGCTGCTCGGCTCGGTGAGCCAGGCGTTGGTCCGGCACACGTCATGCCCGGTGATGATCGTCCGTCCGGGCACGAGGTCCCGATGAGTGGGGTCACGGTGCCACCCACCGACCACACCGGGCTGCGGGTCGTCGACACCGGCGAGTGCTACCGGCTGTTGCGGTCGGTGCCGCTGGGGCGGTTCGCGTTCGACCTGCATGGCGAACTCTGCGTCCTGCCGGTGGTGCACGTGGTGGACGGAATCACGGTGTGCTTCCGCACCGCCGGCGACTCCAAACTCACCGCCGCCGTCAACGAGGACCGGGTCGCGTTCGAGGCCGACGCCTACGACTCCGAGCGTTGGACCGGGTGGAGCGTGCTCATCCAAGGCACCGCCGAGGTCGTCTCGGAGCCGTCCACGATGCGCCAACTCGCGGAGGTTGCGCCGCCGTGGTGGTTGCCCGGAAGCGCCGAGGAGACATCGTGGATCCGCGTCCGGCCGCTTTCAGTCACCGGTCGGATCGTGGGATGACGCCCGCCGCATCCTGCCCGGCCACGCCGACAACGCCGGCGTGGCCGGCCACGCGACCGGCACGACCCGACGGAAGGACCGCACGATGACGACCACTAGCCAGCACCGCGCCGACTCCTGCACCGACGCCCCCACCGCCGGCACCACGCACGCCGGCCTGCGCGCCTGGGTCGACGAGGTCGCCGCGCTCACCCGGCCCGACCATGTGACGTGGTGCGACGGGTCCGACGCGGAGCGGGAGCGGCTCACCTCGATGCTCGTCGACGCCGGCACGTTCGTGCGCCTCGACCCCGACAGGGAGCCGAACTCGTTCCGCGCGGTCTCCGACCCCACCGACGTGGCCCGCGTCGAGGACCGCACCTTCATCTGCTCCGAGCGCGAGGAGGACGCCGGCTTCACGAACAACTGGATGGCGCCGGACGAGATGCGCGCCACCATGTGCCGGCTGTACGACGGCTGCATGACCGGCCGCACGATGTACGTCATCCCCTTCGTCATGGGGCATCTCGAGGCCGACGACCCGAAGTACGGCGTCGAGATCACCGACAGCGCCTATGTGGTGGTGTCGATGCGGATCATGGCCCGCATCGGGTCGGCGGTGCTGCGCGCCATGGAGCGGCAGGACGCTCCGTTCGTGCGCGGCCTGCACTCGGTGGGGTACCCGCTCGCCGACGGCCGGCCCGACGTGCCCTGGCCGTGCTCGGACACCAAGTACATCGCGCACTTCCCGGAGACCCGGGAGATCTGGTCGTACGGCTCCGGCTACGGCGGCAACGCCCTGCTCGGGAAGAAGTGCTACGCGCTGCGTATCGCGTCGGTGATGGCTCGCGACGAGGGCTGGCTCGCCGAGCACATGCTCATCCTCAAGCTCACCTCGCCGCAGGGCCGAGTGCACTATGTCGCGGGGGCGTTCCCGAGCCAGTGCGGCAAGACCAACCTCGCGATGGTCGACCCGGTGCTGAGCGGCTGGACCGCCGAGATGGTCGGCGACGACATCGCCTGGCTGCGTGTCGGGCCCGACGGCCGGCTCTACGCGGTCAACCCCGAGTACGGGCTCTTCGGCGTCGCCCCCGGCACCGGGGAGCAGACGAACCCGAACGCGATGCGCACCCTCGAGCGGGGCAACGCCATCTTCACCAACGTCGCGCTCACCGACGACCGCGACGTGTGGTGGGAGGGGATGACGGACCGGCCGCCGGCCCACCTCACCGACTGGACGGGCCACGACTGGACGCCATCGGCCGGCGTGCCGTCGAGCCACCCGAACAGCCGGTTCACGGTGCCGGTCACGCAGTGCCCGACGCTCGCCGCCGAGTATGCCGAGCCGAACGGGGTGCCGATCGACGCCATCCTCTTCGGCGGCCGGCGGCGGAGCACCGTGCCGCTCGTCGCCGAGTCACGGGACTGGGCGCACGGCGTCTTCCTGGGCGCCACCCTGTCGTCGGAGACCACCGCCGCCGCGACCGGCGCGGTCGGGGTCGTCCGCCGCGACCCGATGGCCATGCTCCCCTTCATCGGCTACGCCGCGGGCGACTACCTCGCGCACTGGCTCGAGATCGGTGCCCGGGCAGATGCCGCCGCACTCCCCCGCGTCTACCAGGTCAACTGGTTCCGGCGCGACGACGACGGCGGCTTCCTCTGGCCGGGGTTCGGCGACAACTCCCGGGTACTCGCCTGGATCGTCGGCCGGCTCGACGGCACCGCGGATGCCGTGGACACGCCGGTCGGTCTCGTGCCGGCGCCAGGAGCGCTGGACACCACCGGTCTGGACCGCACCGAGGAGCAGGTGGCGGACGCAGTGCGAGTCGACGCCGACGAGTGGCGCGCCGAGCTGCCGCTGCTGGGGGAGTGGTTCGCGCGGTTCGGCGACACCCTGCCCCCGGCGCTGCGCGACGAACTCGATGGGCTCCGGTCGCGGCTCGACCCACACGACGCAGGTGGTGTCAGCGACGCAGACACCACGAGCCGGGCGGGTGGCCCGAGCAGGTCGAGTAGCGGGGACGACACCGGCAGCGACAACAGCACCGGCAGCCACAACAGCAACAGCGACGGTTGCACGGGCGGTACCGCCGGTGAAGGCAGTGCCGGCTGACCAGGTCTCCGCGGCGCCGGTGGCAGTTGCTCGCCGCCGGGTGCTCCGAGCCGGCCTGGCACTGGCAGCCGGGGCGGGTCTGGGTGGCTGCGCCGTCCGCGCTGGTGATCCCCGCCTCGGGTCGCGAGCCTTCCCCTCGCCGCCGCCGCTCACCCCGGCGCCGGGCCGCCGCGTTGTCGATCTCGCGCTCCGAGCCGCACCGGCATCGGTCGACCTCGGCGGCCCGGTGGTGTCGACGTGGGCCTACGGCGGCACCGTGCCCGGGCCGCCGCTGCGCGCGAGCGCCGGAGACGTCATCCGGCTGACCCTGACCAACACGCTGCCCGCGCCCACCACGGTGCACTGCCATGGCATCCGCTTGCGCAATGCCGCGGACGGGGTGCCCGGGCTGACCCAGGACCCGGTCGCCCCCGGGGCGCGGTACCTGTACGAGTTCGTCGCGCCAGACCCCGGCACGTACTTCGTGCATCCGCACGTCGGCGTCCAGCTCGACCGGGGCCTGTACGCCGCGCTCGTCGTCGACGACCCGCATGAGCCGGGCGGGTACGACGAGGAGTGGCAGGTCGTGCTCGACGACTGGCTCGACGGCACCGGCCGCACCCCCGACGACGTCTTCGGCCAGCTCGCCGCCGGCGCTGGCGGCATGGGCAGGATGGGCCGCGGCATGGGCGGCGCCGGTGACAAGGGTGACACGGGTGACACGGCTGGTGCGGGCGGCATGGGCGGGATGCACGACGACGTCGACCACCCCTTCCACCTCATCGGTGGGCGGGTGGCGTCGTCGCCCGTGGCACTCCGCACCCGCCCGGGCTGTCGGGTTCGACTGCGGCTGGTCAACGCCGCCGCATCGACGGTCTACACGGTCGCCCTCGGTGGGCATCGGATGACGGTGACGCATACCGACGGAGTAGCCGTGCGGCCCACCGAAACCGGTGCGGCACTCCTCGGGATGGGCGAACGGCTGGACGCGGTCGTACGGCTCCGGGACGGGGTGTTCCCACTCGTCGCCGAGCCACAGGGCTCGGCCGGTACTCGTGCGATGGCGCTGGTGCGCACCTCGACCGGAGACGCGCCCGAGCCGGGAGTCGCCGTCCCCGAGCTCACCGGCCCGGCGCTGCAGTTGGCTCGCCTCGCACCTGCTGAGGCGACGAGAATGCCTGCGCGACAACAAGACCGGACAGCCGACGTCGTGCTTCAGAGGTTCCACGGCTCCTACCGGTGGGGCATCAACGGTGCGCCCTACGGCGAGAACGAACCGCTGGCGGCCGGGCGCGGGCAGCGTCTCCGGGCCGTGGTGACGAACCGGACGATGGCCGCCCATCCGCTGCACATCCATGGGCACACCGTCGCCTTGGCCTCGGGCCTGCGTAAGGACACCCTGCTGGTGCCGCCGATGCGACGCACCACGATCGACCTCCAGGCCGACAACCCCGGCGACTGGATGATCCACTGCCACCACGCGTACCACGCCGAGGCCGGAATGATGATCGCGCTCCACTACGACTCGTGACGGGCCAGCCGAAGGCCACAAATGAAGGGGCCAAAGTCCCTGGCGCGCAGCGTCATCCGACGCGACGGTGAGGTATCGGCATCCGTCGACCTTCGGCAAGGAGTACTGGTCATGACCACCGCGCACACGCACGACACGAACGCCACATCACCGCCCCCAGCCTCAGGGACCCGGGCCTCAGCGACGCCCGGCCCAGCAGCGACGATCTCGCCGGCCGGCGCCGACGCTGTCGGCGGGCTCTGGTTTCGGCGCCTCGCCGGCATCACCCGTCTCGCCCTCGGCTGGGTGTTCCTCTGGGCGTTCCTCGACAAACTGCTCGCCTTCGGTTTCGCCACGGGCCGCGACCCGGAGACCGACGTCGTCGACCGGCTGGGACCGGCGGCGTGGGTGAACGGCGGTTCTCCGACCAGAGGCTTCCTCGAGTTCGGCACCAGCGGCCCGCTCGCCGGCTTCTACCAGTCCTTCGCGGGCGCGACCTGGGCCGACTGGCTGTTCATGGCCGGCCTGCTCGGCATCGGGCTCGCGCTGGCGCTCGGGGTCGGCATGCGCATCGCCGCCGCCACGGGGGCGGTGCTCCTCACGATGATCTGGAGCGCCGCACTGCCGCCGGAGAACAACCCGTTCATGGACGATCACCTCGTCTACGCTCTGGTCTTCGTGATGCTGGCGCTGGCCGGCGCCGGGAGCACTTTCGGCCTCGGTCGCTGGTGGGCGTCGCGACCGATCGTGCAGCGCCACCCGTTCCTCGTCTGAACGGTCCGCAGTAGGTGGGAGACGGTTGGACTTGTGGTACGACCAACCGTGTAGGCCCGAAGGGGCAGGTCGTCATCCCGAAGGAACTCCGGGACCGGCTCGGCATCCGTCTGGGGGACCGGCTGCACTTCTGGCTCGACGGCGACCACGTCTCGGCTCGCCCGGCCGGGCCTCGAACTCCGTTGCGTGACAGGTTCAGTCTGCGGCGGCGACCGGTCGTGGCCGGTGGTCGATCTGCGCCCCGGCTCGCCGCGCTCGGCCTGGCTGCCGTCCGAGTAACAGTCGGGCGAGCCGAGGACCTCGTCAGGGCAGCGCTCGAAAGCGGCCGGTCCGGGCCACCGCAGTCCGTTGAGATCCATCCGGGTACCGGCTCCCCCTGGTGCGGGTAGGCCGCCGGATCACCGAGGAGGACGTGGCTCGCCTCGAGGACGACCGGCCGGCATACGTCACTGTGGCTGAATCGGTGGGACACCTGTCGTTGACGCCACGGCGCGCAGTGCGCCACCGTGGTTCACATGCCGGCTCAGCGCTCACGTCACCGCGTGGTCGTCGCAGCATTCCCCGGAGTGCAGGCGCTCGACGTCACCGGGCCGTTCGAGGTGTTTGCCGGGTGCTCCCGACTGCTCGAGCACCTCGGCGCGAGAACCGGATACACGGTCACCGTGGCGGCCGAGCCACCCGGGCCGGTGCGGTCCGAGAGCGGGCTCGGCATCGTCGCGGATGCCGCTCTCCCGCGACGGGGAGCGATCGGCACGCTCGTCGTCCCCGGCGGTCATGCCACACGGCGGATGAGTGCGGATGACGCCTATCTCACCTGGCTGCGGCAGGCTGCGGCGCGCGCCGACCGGGTGGCATCGGTCTGCACCGGCGCCTTCGCCCTGGCCGCGGTCGGGGTGCTCGACGGACTCCGTGCCACCACGCACTGGCGGCACGCGGCCGACCTGGCGCGGCGGCATCCGGCCGTCCAGGTCGACGCGGACGCCATCTACCTGCGGCAGGGGCGGGTGTGGACCTCCGCCGGAGTCACCGCAGGCATCGACCTCGCCCTCGCGCTCGTCGAGGCCGACCACGGCCCCGAGGTCGCGCAGACCGTGGCCCGCGAGCTGGTGATGTTCCTCCGGCGGCCCGGGGGGCAGAGCCAGTTCGCCGGGCCGGTGTGGGAGCAGCCGGCGCGGGTGCCGTCGGTGCGCGCCGCCCAGGATCTCATCCACGCCGACCCGGCGGCCGACCTGCGCGTGCCGGTCCTCGCCGCACGAGTCGGGTTGAGCGAGCGGCACTTCAGCCGAGAGTTCACCCGCGCCCTCGGCGCGCCGCCCGGCATCTACGTCGAGCGAGTGCGGGTGGATGCCGCGCGCCGCCTGCTCGAGTCCGAGCCGGTGCTGGTCTCGGTGGCCGCGTCCCGCAGTGGTTTCGGCACCGCCGAGACGATGCGCCGTGCGTTCGTGCGCCGACTCGGCGTCCCACCTGAGCAGTACCGCCGGCGGTTCGCGACCACCTGACCCGAGCCTTCAGCCGTTAACGGACGGACAAGCCACCATCGCAAGCACCGCGTCAGTCGTCATCAGTTCCCCTTCCGCAGAATGGAGTTCGTCATGCAGGTCGCCATCCCGATCTATCCCCGCCTCACCGCGCTCGACGCGATCGGTCCGTACGAGGTGCTGCAGCGCGTCCCGTCGATCGACGTGGTGTTCGTCGGCGAGCGGCGCGGCGAAGTGCGCACCGAGAACGGCTTCCTCGGGCTCAGCGTCGACGCGGTGTTCGAGGACGTGCCCTCCCCGGATGTCGTGGTCGTGCCCGGCGGCGATGGCACCCGGGACGTCCTCACGGACGGCCCTCTGCTGCAGTGGCTCCGGGCCGTCCACCCGGGCACGCGATACACGACGTCGGTGTGCAGCGGGTCGCTGGTCCTCGGCGCCGCCGGGCTGCTCGACGGGCTCACGGCAACGACGTTCTGGGGCGCGCTCGATGTGCTGAAACGGTTCGGCGCCACGCCGGTGACGGCGCGCTACGTAGAGCATCTCGACCGGCGAGTCATCACCGCGGCCGGAGTGTCGGCCGGCATCGACATGGCGCTACGGCTCGTCGAACTGCTCGTCGACGACATCGCGGCCCGCGCGGCGCAGGTAGCGGTCGAGTACGACCCGCAGCCGCCGTTCGACGCCGGGCACCCCAGCAAAGCGGATGACGCCGTCATGGCACGGGTCGCCGAGTATGCCGCCCAGCGCGACTGACTCGGCATCAGCGACTCCACCAACCGGTCTCACCGTGGAACAGCTCACCCAGGGCCTCACCGTGGACCAGCGCACGCAGATGGGCCGGGTGGAACCGCACGGAGACGACTGATCGGTGGCGTGGACTCGGATTCAAGGTTTCGGCAATGCTGATCTCCAAGGAACTCCCTAGTGCACCCCGGTGCCGGTCGGCATCACCGCGGGCTCGGCGATGGGAGGGGTGCCGATTCACCTGCCGTCACCCTTGTGCGATACGACGCATGTCGGGTAGCGGAAGCCACGAATACTGGCCTGTCAGTGCCCTTGTGCGACGCTAGGTAGCGCCGGTATTTTCACGACTAGCGCGCCGTTCTTTTACACGCGCCACTACGACACGCCTGCACTGCACGAGGCCGGCGGTATTCTCGCTGTCCAGCAGTCCAGAATGCTCGAGAGTTACTCATGCGATCTGGGCCTGTCTATCTAGGTTCATCACCGATCTGCAGTTTGTTTATTAACATACATTTCATACTCAAATGCGTTGCGACTCCACTAACGTACATTCGAGTTGACTTACGTGATGTGGCGTTAGTGAAATCCAAGGGAGACATTGCTCGATGAATTCACCTGTCCGTAAGCGGTGGCCTTCTTTGGCACTGGCACTCGCCTCGGCGAGCCTACTGGCGGCCTGCGAAGGCAACGCCGTCACCGTCACAGGAGATCCCGGTCCAAGTCAGTCAGCGCAAGCGACCAGCAAGCCTGAACAGAACGTGGAGTCCCCAAACCCAACCCCGACCACTACATCACCGTCCGCACCATCGAAGGCGCCGGTCGTAGAGTTTTCGAATTCGGGCAGCAACGTGACCGTCAATGTCGGCTACGAGTTGGGCGCTACCGTCGAAGCGACTGACAGTGACGGTCGCATTGTTGACGTGTCGTTGTATATCGATGATCGCGAGATTCGCCGCGAATCTGCCGCGCCGTATCGTTTCGGGCGCGAGTCGTCCGATGGCGGAATGGAACTTGAAGGTCTCCCGGTAGGCGCGCACACCATCAAGGCAGTCGCTGTTGACGACTCCGGGCTGCGCGCGGAAGACAAATTCACCCTTACTGTCGAGGACGGTAGTGCCCCTGAGGCTGGTAAGCCTGAAGCCGTCGACGCAGCCGCAGGCGTAAAGCCTGCTACTAGCGGCGCATGCACGCTGGATCAGCCTGTGGCAGGGATGCCCCCGGGGATGACCTTGTTTACCGTGAAGTCGGTGCAGACGGTTCGCGAAGACTTCTGCTCGATTGACAAGTGGTATGACGAAACAGCCAACAAGCAAGTTTTCAGCATTTTCCCGGGAGACGACTTTGCTGACGCCAACCCCGGCAGTCGAAGCCACGCACGGACCGAGGCTTCAGGTGGGCTGAACTTCACCAGAGCCCAAGGAACATGGCACGAGTTCGAGGCTGACATGTTGGTCAACGCGCTCCCCCCCGAAGGGAATGACCCGGTCACGTTGGCACAGGTTTTCGCCGGGTGCTGCGGGCCCGTTCTGCGGATCGAGATCACCGAAAAAGGGCAGCTTCGCTGGGGCTCAACGGATGACGGCATGGGCTACTTCAGCGAAGGGGACCAGAGTTACGCGGGAAAGCCCTTTAAACTGAAAATGCGCTCCAATGGAAGTCAGGTGGAGGCATACATGGATGGCAAACTGCGCTACTCCGGCTCCATCAGGAGATTCCCTGGTGATGAGAACGCGTTGTATCACTTCCGCTGGGGCATTTACTCCAATGCATCGCCCGACAGGACGTTGACCAACACCGTCACGAACGTTCGTCGCAGTTGACCTTCTGAGATCCTGATGAATTGAACTCGCTCCTCACATGGTGAAGTTCAGTTCCTGGCGAATTCGATGTCGTCACCGCACCACCCAAGGCAGCCTTCGGGACGCCTTGGGTGGTGCGGTGCTTTTGGACCTCAGGGTGACGGTCCGGTAGGCCCGGTCGCCGGCCACAGTGCACCGTCAGGAGGCACTCATGCCGACCGGCGCGACGGGGCACGACGCTGGCTCGCGACCGTCTGGCGATGTCTGCCGCCGGCACGGCCGGACAGCGGCCCCATCCATCAGGGCGCGGACTCGACGCTACGAAAGCACGCTCTTTCTGCGGTTGCGCAGTTGGCGAACCCAGGTGCGGAGCACCTGGCCCGGCAACGGGACGACTCCGCCGTCGATGTCGTCGACCTGACTTGCACAGGTCGGGCCCGAGCACCTGCGTCCCGTCCTCCACGGCCAGCGAGCGGATGCTGTCATCCGGCCCGGTGATCCGGTCAAAGCGGTCGACGAGCAGTCCCGGACGCCCGGTGCGGTCGTGCACCGTTCGGGCGTGCACGGTGGGGATGCCGCCGCGGGCCGCGACGCCGATGAAGTACGCCTCGTTGACCACGATGTGGGGGTACTCCGGCGGGTCGACCTTGAGGACGAACCGCCCCGATCCCGCACCGATCGGCACCGACATCATCCGCGCGGACGCCTTGTCCTGCACCCCGGCCAGCGCCGTCGGGTCGACCACTCCCGCCTCGGCGAGGATGTCGCCGAAGCTCACCTCCGCGAAGTCGCGCTCGACCGTGACGAGCGAGTCGCCGGCCGAGGGCCGCTCCCCGGCAGGTGCGACCTGGACGTCGCCGACCGGGTCCTGTCCAACCGCGAGGAGGAGGCTGAGCTCGTCGTCGGCCGAGGTCTTGACCGCTCGCCGCAGACCGCTCAGCCGTCGACCCTCGGGGAGCAGCCCGGCGAAGTACGGGGGCACCCCACCCCCGCGAACGACGACCGGCTCCGCCGTGAGCGGCAGTGACGTGGCCACCGCGGGCAGACCCTCCGCGAGGTACTCCTGGTCGTACCCGAACACGACCTCACCGGGCCCGCGGGACAGCCGTGCGGCGAGGACGCCCTGCTTGTACACGTCGGCGTCCTCGGTGCGCACGTCACGCTCGGCAACGGCGCCGCGGCTCACCGCCGGACCTCGACCCGCAGGTCCAGGCCGAGGACGTCGAGCACGTCCGTCACCTTGTCCAGGCGAACCGACGGCTTGCCCTGTTCGAGGTCGATGACGAACTTGACCGAGACCGCGCCGAGGTCGGCGACCTCGGCCTGGGTCAGGCCGACGTCACGACGCCGCTTCCGAATCGCGCCGCCCAGGCCGGTCGCCTCAGATGCCGTCACTGGCCCACCTCTCAGGTCATCGATCGGCGATGGGAGACCGCGAACTCGATACTCAGCGGACCGGGCACGACAACATCACCGATCGGTGATTTTACTCTCGTCGGCACGATGCTTCGACCACTCGTCCACCAGAAATGCACGATCGGTGTCATTCGGAGCAAGGCAGGCCACGATCATCGGTCGATGTCTCTGATCTGCACGATCGGTGATGTCGTCGAGCGTTGTAGCCGCAACGGTCGCTGTCCGAATAGGCAGCGACAGGTGGGTTCCGGGTCGGCAGCGACAGTTGACAGGCGCGCCGTCCGCCGGTGGGGTTGGGGCTGTGCCCGTGCCACTCCCCCGACCCGCCGACACCCTGCTCACACCGCCCGACATCGATGAGGTGGTCGCCGTCTGGCGAGCGCTCGTCACCGCGGTGGGCGGTTCGTCAGCCGGCCTCTCACCCCTCCAGGAACTGCTGCTGCGGGCGGTGACCCGCTCGCTCACCGGCGTCGACGAACTGCCGCCCCCCGAACCGCTGGACGCCGCCGAGTTCGCGACACGGATGGCCCGGCGCGACCTGGCGTTCCGCACCCGGGTGAGCCAGATCATGATGCTCGGCGCGCTGGTGCGCAGGCCGCCGGACGACACCGCGATGAGGCGCATCGCCGGCTACCTCGAGGAACTCAGCCTGGACGGCCAGCTGCTCGAGATCACCGCCGGCTTCGCCGACGGCGGCTGGGACCTCGCGGTGCGTGACTTCGACCGGCTCGGCCACCTCGGCGGCCCAGCCGAGACCAGCCGTCCGTCGCCGCTCGTGGATGCCGACCAGGGCAGCGTGTGGGCGCCCTCGGAGGACGACCCCGCCCTGGCCGGGCGCTGGCAGTCGCTCGCCGAGCTGCCATCGGGCACCGTCGGCCGTGGTGTCCACGACTTCTACCTCACCCGGGGGTTCGTGGTGCCCGGCCTGCCGGGCAGTGCCCCACCGCTGCTCGCCCAGCACGACTGGGTGCACGTCGTGGCCGACTACGGCACGACGGTAGAGAACGAGGTCGAGGTGTTCGGCTACATCGCCCGCGCCAACGACGACCCGCGCGCGTTCAGCCTGCTCGCCATGGTGGTGTCGCTGTTCGAGACCGGCCTGGTCGGCACCGGCCTCGGCCTGTTCGTGGCCGACCCGGGCCACCTCGACTCCCGCGGGATGCCGGACCGGCTCGGCGACGCGCTGCGGCGCGGCGCGCTCACCACAGGCAGCAACGACCTCCTCGCCCTCGACTGGTTCGACCTCGCCGACCGGCCGGTCGAGGTGCTGCGGCGCGAGCTCGGCATCCCGCCGAAGGATGCGCACGCAGTCGCGGCGGGCAGTCGCGGGCCGTGGGACGACGGAGGGATCTCGCCGTTCCAGCTGGCCGCCGGGCGGGCCCGGGCCGAGGCCGAGGGCCGCGACTACGACGCTCTCGGCGCGCCCCGACCGGCCGGATGACGAGCCGCCGACCGTCTGGATGACGACTCGGCCGACGGCGCCCTCGCCGGTCGCCCACGCTGCCTGCACCGAGGGCGCGGTATAGATCGCTCGCAGGTCCTTGGCGATCTGGTCCCAGTACTTGCGTGAGGCGTACCGCAGCGTGGCCCGGATCAGGTGGATCAACCCGGCCAGGAGGTCACGCACCGCGGGAGTCTCGTTGGACTCCGCGTCCACCGTGTCCTGACCGAGCACGACACCGGTGGCGTGGTCGAGCGCGGCGACCAGGTGCGGCGCCGCAGTACCGCGGGTGCGGGCCCCACAGATCGTCTTGCCGTCGATAGCGATCACCCGCCGGCCCCGAGGTGGCGGGTCCGGCACCAGGCCAGTACCGCGAGTTGACGGTCCAACGCGGCCCCGTCCAGGCGGGTGAACAGTTTGCGCATCGTGGACTCCACCGGCGCCTTGTCCAGGCCGAGCCGGTCGAGCTGGTCCGTGCCCAGGTCCAGCGCCCACTCACCGACCGCGGCGAAGGAGCGGGCACCGGTCAGGACCGCGCACACCGCGACCGCGAGCACCCCAGCCAGCGGGTACCGCACCCCGCGCGGGTCACGCGGGTCGGGCACCTGCGCCAGCACGGTCAAGAAGTTCTCGGCGTCCTGGACAGTGCTGGCCGAGGTGATCGGGGAAGATGCCATGAGCGGATGGGGTCCCTTACCTGGGTAGGTGAGTGTGAGAACCCCCATCTCAGCCCAACGGGCCCCATCCGCCACGCCGCTCACACTGACACAAACCCCAAGGTCAGGACCCC
Organism: Dermatophilaceae bacterium; assembly: GCA_051650465.1. Classification (GTDB taxonomy): domain Bacteria; phylum Actinomycetota; class Actinomycetes; order Actinomycetales; family Dermatophilaceae; genus JBOFLG01. The sequence continues at coordinate 12,634 of JBOFJB010000299.1, forward strand.
CACCAGCCGACCTTTCCGGAGCCCTGACCCACCACCCCTCATCCTGGCGAGACAACCTCCCTGATAGCCTCATTAAGGTCGAGTAGGTTTTTGGGAGCCTTATAGATCCACAGAGAGGTATATTATGGTGCCGTCTAACGGCCTTTTTTTTGTCACCATATTTACTACAGATCTTTTCATTAAATCGTCCACCGATCGCCAGCCGATGGTCACGTTCTCTCGGCATTCCTTTGCGCCCCGATGAGCTCAGGTCCTGCATCTGACTCGGCAAGCATTGGAGTCGTGGCAGCCCCCCCACGGTTGAAGCAGTACACCATCTCGTCGAGGGCCAGCCGCTCCTTCCTAGTCGACGGCTGTCTTTCGCTGGACCGGAGGAGGCTCGTGCGACAGGCTGCGATGTCCTGCTCGTTGAGCGCCAGAGGCGCAGAGCACTTGACGTTGCACCTGGGCCGCGGTGGGGCACAATTCTCCTGGTCGAGCGGCTGACTATCGGGGATGCGCTGAACGTCATGATGGATGACAGACTGGCGGGAGTGATGCAGTCGATCGTCTCGGCGCGCGAACTCGGTTGTGCTGTAGAGACACTCGCCCAGGGTGGGTGGCTTATTAGTCGACCTATCCTCGACCACCTCCGCCGTTCAGCCGTGGCTCCGGCTGGTGGCCAGGCATTCACCGAGGGCGTTCGACCGGCCATCATCCGGGCAGAACGGGCTGTCCTTCGATTGCTGATCGAAGGTCGGTCCAATGCCGAGATCGCTGGCCTCTTGTCGGTCGCGCGGACCACAATACGCTCGCACGTACGATCGATTCTACAGAAGACCGGCTGCGAGAATCGCCATCAAGTGACTGCCCGAGCCCATCAAGGATTGTTGGGAGAGGCGCTTGCGCCGAACTTCAGCCCACAGGCTGAAGATATGACCGTGAAGCCACCCTAACCTGGTGACATCATCCATGTGGGGAACGTTATCCGAGAGCAGCCGCCGACCTGCATCTTGAGTCGCTTGCCGTCTCGGACGATTCCCGGACTATCAGGAGGGAAGCAGAATGTCATACGAGAATGCCCGCGGGAATGCCCGATACGAACAGTGGGCTCATCACACAGCGGTCACTACGGCGGACTGTGTGGCTTAACTTGTCTGCCTGGCGCTGGCCGTGTCGCAGATTTCGTCCATGACCGACGGGACCGGGCAGTGCCACTCATCGTGGTGGTACTGATCATCGTCGTGGCCGCAGCGGGAGGGCTTCTCGCATGGGCGTACGCGTATTGCGTCAGCCGAGGAGGAAGTTTCGACGGTGGCCTAGGTGCGGATCGCCAGGGGTTGAGTTTCAGGATCAGCCTGAGGTGCACGCAATAGGTCGCCAGTAGGCAGTAAGCAGACGGCGAGATGGAGATAGGCGATGACTACGGCTCTACATCCGGCGCTCACAGTCCGGGCACTGACGAAGTCGTACGGGAAACGGTCCGCACTTGCGGATGCCTCGTTCGTGGTCCCAGAAGGGACGATCCACGGTCTCCTCGGACCCAATGGATCCGGGAAGACCACCTGTCTCCATCTTGTCGTCGGGCTGCTGCACCCCGACGACGGTGACGTCCTCATCGCGGGAATTCCGGTCCGGTTGAAGGCGTCACGGGGGGTGCTCGGTATCGCGCCTGACGACCTGCCGCTACCTGGCTCACTCACCGGCAACGAGTACCTGCAGTTCCACGACCGCATGCGCGGGCGCGACGACCTGCTCGTCGGCCAGACGATGGCAAAGGTCTTCGGTCTCGCGGATGATCTGGAGCGTCAGATTGCCCAGTATTCCCACGGAATGAAACGTAAAATTCAGTTTGTTACGGCGCTCATGCACTTTCCCCGGCTGCTCGTTCTAGATGAACCATACCGAGGCCTCGATCCCGATGCGGTGATCACGCTGCGCGACCTCCTCTCGGCGTACGTCACCCGCGGTGGGGCGGTGCTGGTCGCCACGCACGACATGTTGCGCGCACAACTCGAATGCGACGAGGTAACGATCCTGCACAGAGGCCGTACGGTGGCGCAGGGGCCGCCTGACGAACTCCGCCGCCGAATGTCGGTGCCGAATCTGGAACAGGTGTTCATGATCGCCACCGACGCCGAGGAACAGCAGCGCGAACGGAGCGAGACCATTGAGCAGATCATGACGGAAGGACTGGAGAAACGGTGAAAACGGTGATGTCGGCTCTTGCCGGTGCTACCGCTGGTTGTCTGGCCGCTATCCTGCTGGGATGCGTCGCCTTCGGCATCGGCCTATCGCGGGACACCGTGTACTCCGTACCGTATACGTGGACCGCAGGGGTTGAGCCAGTATCGGACGGCCTTAATTTCATCCTTACGCCGAACGCCCTCGGCATCCTCGGCCTTATCATCGCAGGTATGTTGGTTGGTGCCCTCATCAGCACGACTTGGGCGCACCGTCGAGGTCGCACGTGAATCCTCGGCCGTCACTGTCGGCATTGGGCCCTGCCAGGCATCCAGGGAATACGTCAACCACACCAGAGACTCAGGTGGGCGGTCTGGCGCTCGCGCTACGCAAGGCCGGATGGATCACGCTTGTCTGCGCGAAGTTGTGGTTACGGGACACGACGCGGTCGCTCGGTCTCGGCCCGGTGACCGTCCGCGTGCTGCTTGTCGTCGTAGGCACACTGGTTGGAGCAGGCTTTTGCGTCGCAACCGCAATCACGCCGAGCGTCGACCCGCAAGGGCTCCCGGCGGAAGCCGCTGCCGACCTACGGGAGACGACGGCATCCCTGGTGTGGACCGTAGCCGTCGTCACCGCGGCGATATTTCTGATGATTTCGCCCCGGCGGACGGCGTTGGCCGACCTGCTCATTCTGCTGCCGGTCAGCCGTACCGCGGCTGCTGTCTCGACACAACTCCTGGTGCTCATCGCGGCGGCGTTAACGACGGTCCTGTGCTCCGGTCCATTGCTCAAACAGATCGTCGCGGTCAGCGGCCCGGAAGCCGGGTGGGCTCTGATCGCGGGCGCCCTGATGGTCGGTGGCGCCCTCCCGGCGACCTGGGCCGTCTTCAACGTGGCCGTTTTCTCCCTGCAAGCGGTTCGAGTGCCCCAGCACTACGCGTTAGCCGCCAGTGGTCTCGTGTGTGCAGTCGGCGGGGTCACGCCTACAGCCTTGAAATTCACCGGGGCACACCTGGCCTGGTCACCTAACGGGTTGTCAGCGTCCGTCTTCGGGGGAAGCCAATTGCCTCTGGTCTTTCTCGCCGTGTGGTGTGCGGCAGGAGTGACGACATTCGTACTCCTCGCCGGGCGGTTGCCGGCCGACCCTGTCGTTGCACCATCGCGAATGTTCGAGAGTTTCGGCGTCCCCAACGGCAAGCGCGCCGTGGCCGTGTGGTTCGAGGTCGTGGTGCTGGCCAGAGCACCTCAGTACGCAGCCACCGTGGTCTTCACCCTCATGCTGATGCTCGGGCTGATCGCTACCTGGACCGTCAACGGTTCCGTCGTGCTCGGCGTCGTTCTCTCGTTCTCCTTCGCTCCTCTCTACCTCGCCTCCGTCCAGTCGTTCGGGCACACCAGACCCACTCACTGGATCAGTGCATACCTGACCGCGCGCCATGCATCGTGGGCTTGGCCAAAGGCGCTGGCCTGCCTGTCGCTGTCCGTCGCGCTCTCAGCGTCGGCCGGGGTACCCGCAGCCGTCGTCGGCGTGCTGAGGTGGACAGAGTTGGCGGTCCTGGGTGTGCAACTTCTCCCGATGTGGGCTGTCGCATTGGTGGTCGGCGTGATCGTTCCGTACAACACGGAGCAACCCTTGAGCATCGGGCTGAGCGCCGGGCTGGCTGGCGCAACCGCCACCGGAACGGTTCTCGCTCTGCAACAAGCCGCGCCAACCACGCCTGCAGGGGAATCGATGGTGACCCTCGGCGCTACTGCTGTCTTCCTCGGCGCATACGTCCTGCTCGCCAGACGAGTCCGCCTCGATGTCCGCGTTTAAGATGCTCCCTCGTTCGGCGCTTCACGCCACGGCAGTGGTGTGGGGGGTCATGGCACGATCCTGCGCGGCAATTCTTCTTCCAGTCGTGGCGCTCACAGTGATCTCGCTCCTTGGCGAGTGGACCCTTATGACGGTCCTGGCCGGCGGCGTAGTGCTGCTCTGGGCCAGTTTCGCCATTCACGAGTCCGGGCATGTGATGGCTCTTCGTTTACTCGCCTCCCGCCAGACGCCGGCGGCGTTTGTCGTGAACCGTTCGGGGCCGGCTCTGCACCGGCCGCCGCTGCCATCCCGCTGGCGTGAGTCAATCGTCCTTCTCAGCGGCCCGCTGGCCCCCGTCACTGCGTGGGCGGCCATGGTCTGGGCGCTCAACCCGCCTGCCTCGATCACTGTGTGGACCGGAGTGATCGCGTGGGGGCATCCGATCGCGCTGCTTGCCCCGGTCGGTGACGGGGTGATGCTGATGCGCACCTGGCGCTCCAGGACGCGGAAGATCAACTGACCGGGCCAGCGTCAACCACGCTCGGCGCTGGCTGACGGAGGTCACCACGCAGGGCACCGAGGTGCGCGGAGCGTTGACGGGCCGCGCCGACGCCGGGTGGTCGACCAACCGCCTTCGGCGAGCGGAGTCTGGGAGACTGCTGTGGTGTCGCTTCGTTCGGCCAACCTCGCCCGTATCGATAGCGGTGTCGTCGACGTGCTCGTCGTCGGCGCCGGGATCAACGGCGCGGTGACTGCCGCGGCGCTCGCCGGGCGCGGCGCATCGGTGGCCCTCATCGACCGGGGCGACTTCGGTGGGTTCACCAGCCAGGAGTCGTCCAACCTGGTGTGGGGCGGCTTCAAGTACCTCGAGAACTACGAGCTCCCGCTGGTGTTCGGGCTGTGCCGCAGCCGCAATCGGCTGATGAAGGCCTACCCCGACAACATCAAGGAGATCGGCTTCCTCGCGGCGCTCGCCGAGAACGGCCCGTACGCTCCGTGGTTCGCCGGGCTCGGGGCCACCGCCTACTGGGGCATCGGGATGTTCGGCACCGGACGGCCACGAGTGTTCAGCGCCGAGGAGATCGTGCGCGCGGAACCGGCCATCGACGCGGCATCCCTGAAGGGCGGCATCCAGTACCAGGACGCCTACCTCGTCGACAACGACGCGCGCTTCGTCTTCTCGTTCGTCCGTTCCGCGATCGAGGCCGGCGCTGCAGTGGCCAACTACGTCGAACTACTCTCCGCCGAACGCATCGGCGGCCGCTGGGTCGCCCGACTCCGAGATACCGACACGGGGCATGAAATCACCACGGCGGCAAGGGTATTAGTCAACGCTGCCGGGCCATTCGTCGATGATCTCAACCAGCAATGGGGGCTCGCCACCGCCCACCGCATCGTGTACTCCAAGGGCATCCACCTCGTCGTGCCGCGCCTGACCACCACCCACCACGAGCGGGTGCTGGCGTTCTTCGACGACACGGGGCGGCTGTTCTACGTCATCCCGATGGGGCGGCGGTCGGTCATCGGCACCACCGATACCCGGGTCACGACGCCACACGCCACGGTCACGGATGACGACCGCGACTTTCTTCTCGCCCAGATCAACGCGCGCCTGAACCTTCCGCAGCCACTCACCCGCGACGACGTCATCGCCGAACGGTGCGGCGTGCGTCCGCTCGTCGTGCGCCGCGAGGGCTCCGACCAGACCGACGAGGACTGGACCACGCTCTCCCGCAAGCACGAGATCGAGCGCGACGACACCCGCGCGGTCGTCACTGTGCTCGGCGGCAAACTCACCGACTGCCTCAACGTCGGCGAGGAGGTCGCCGCCGACGTCGAGGCGCTCGGCATCCCCCTCGAGAAGGATGTCGGCAACTGGTACGGCGAGCCCGCACCGGCGACCCGCGCCGAGTTCTACCGGCAGGCCCGGCTGATGAAGCTCGACGCGCTCCGCAGCAAGCCAGGCGTCGAACCGCTCACCGACCGCCTGTGGCGACGCTACGGTCGGCGCGCGTTCGACCTGCTCGAGATGATCCGCTCCGACCCACGCATGGGCGAGGACATCATGGGTTCGGCCGACTACCTGCGCGCCGAGCTGCACACCGCCGCCGAGGCCGAGATGGTCGTCACCCTCGACGACTTCATCCGCCGCCGCAGCAAGATCGACCTCGTCGTGCGCGACCGTGACATCGTCGGTTCACCCGGCCTGCGTGAGGTCGCCGAGATCCTCTTCGGCGCGGATGCCGACCGCCGCCTCTCGGACTACCTTGCAACGAAGAACTTTGCTGGACAGGTGAATTCCTCACCGGAGGTCGGATGACGCTCGCCGGCGCCCGCTGCGACACCGACGGGCGGTGGACGTTCGAGTCAGTCGTGGAGTCCGTGCCGTGGGGGCGGGCGACGTACTCACTTCTCTGGGTGCCGCAGGGCCTGGCCGACGACGCACGAGCACACCGCACCCGCCGGGTCGCTGGCACCATCGAGGGCGAGCCGGTGAACCTCGCGCTGAACCGGGTGTCGGAGTTCCCGGGGCCGTTCCTCTACGCCGGGGCGAGCCTGCAGCGGCGTCTCCGGGTGGAGCCCGGCGAGCCCGTCGACTGCGTACTCGCGCCCGAGGACCCGGACGCCGTGCACGTGCCCGCGGATCTCGCGGCTGCGCTCGACGCCGGCGGCGTCCGGGGCTCGTGGGAGGCGCTGACGCCCGCCGACCGCCGGCGCCGCCTCTACTCGATCGAGTCGGCTCGCGCCGCAGCCACCCGCGAGCGCCGCCTGGTCCAACTGGTCGAGAGCCTGATCGGATGACGCTTCCGCTGCACGGCCGGGTGGCCGTCGTCACCGGAGTCAGCCGGCGGGTGGCTATCGGTGCTGCGATCGCCACGCGGCTGGTCGCCGACGGTGCCGCGGTCGTCATCCACTCCTGGTCTCCGCACGACGCCGAGCAGCCCTGGGGCGAGGACCCGGGCGGGCCGGAGTCGGTGGCAGCCGAGATCACCGCCGCCGGAGGGTCGGTGGTGCAGGTGAGCACCGACCTCGCCGATCCGCAGGCGCCGCGAGCGCTGATCGAGGCCGCCGCCCACACGTTCGGGCACGTCGACATCATGGTCGCGAACCACGCCCGCAGCAGCGGGCAGTCGCTCGAGCAACTGACCGCCGACGAGCTCGACCTCTCCTACGCGGTCAACACCCGGGCGAGCCTGCTGCTTGCCCAAGCGTTCGCCGCTCAGCACGACGGCCGGCCGGGTG
>JBOFJB010000300.1:0-3968 GCA_051650465.1 Dermatophilaceae bacterium
CCACGAGCACCGGTCGAAATGCTGCGCGGGGGTGACGCCGCGCACAACGCCGGTGTGGTTCGCGCGGTGCTCGCCGGAGACGTCGGGCCGGTGCGCGACGCCGTGCTGCTCAACGCGGGGATGGCGCTCGCCACCGTAGCCGGTCTTGATGGCGTAGACCCGTCGCAGGAGTCGGTTACCGCTGCCGTCCGGACCGGGATGACGCGCGCCGCCGCGGTGGTCGACTCCGGTGCGGCGGCGGCGCTGCTGGAGCGGTGGGTGGCCTACACCGCCGAACTCGCCGGATAGTCGCGCGTCGCGCCAGGTCGTGCTTGACCCGACCGCGGACCGAAGAGGGAGCGTTGTCAGTGGGCCTCCCTAGCGTGGCGCCCGACGATCTGGAAGGGAGCACGAGCACATGGCCCACCACGACACCACGATGTCCGTCGACTGCAGTACCTGCCCGGTGCGGGAGGTTCACTGCGGGGAGTGCATGGTTCCGGCACTCCTCGACCTGGCGCCGTTCAAGGCTCACGGTCACGTTCGGCTCAACACTCAGGAACGACGTGCGGTGACCCTGCTCGTCCGGGTTGGGCTGATCGATGCCGGGGAAGCGAGCCGGGCGAGGGCGGCTGTGGCGCCGGCCCAGTCTGCTGAACCGCGTCGGGCTGCCGGCCACGCGGCCGGGTGAGTGCGGAGCCACAGCGCTCCGCTGCTCCCGGACCGGTTTCCTACGATGTGCCCATGCGTACGCTGCCGCGCAGTCGCGTCGCCAGTCGCCGTCGTGCCGGCCAGCACCCTGCAGGTCGCCGTTCGGCGGCCGCGGTAGCGGTGACAGCGGCACTGCTGGCGTGCCCGGCAGCGGATGGCGTCGTCCGCGAACCCTCTCCACGCCAGCCGTCGGCATCCGCCCCCGACAGTTTCGCAGCCGAGGTCGACGACCTTCTCGAGCGTCGTTCGGATGCCGTGGTGTCCGGCGACATCGACGCGTTCCGGGCCACCGTGGCCGACCCCGGCAGCGCTGATGGCGCTCGCCAACTCGCGGCGTTCGCTTCGGCCTCGGCACTCGGTGTCGCCCGCTTCGACCATGACCCGGTGTCGTCCGATGACCGCGTCACCGACCTCGTCGTCGATGCTGGGTATCGGGTGCGGGAGGTCGACCGAGCCGACCGGGCCACCCGGATGCACTATCGCCTCGAGCGCGTGGCCGGTGCGTGGCGGGTCGCTGCGGACGCTCCGGTCCAGGGAGCCCCGTCCGCCCCGTGGCTTGCCATGCCGGGGTTCTCGGTGCAGCGTGCCGGCCGGGTTGTCGTCGCCGGAACAATGCCGGCCAGCGGGCGTGCTGAGCAGGCTGACCTCGCTGCCCGCGCGCTGTCCGAGATGGCCCGATGGTGGCCTGGCACTCCACGGCGCACGCTGGTGCTGGCGCCGGCACGGGCCGACCAGGCTGCCGCGCTCCTCGGCGTGTCGGAGTCATCGGGTTCCGTCGCGGCCACGACGGAGGGCCCTACCGGGGGTGACGGCTCTGCCACGGGTGACCGGGTCGTCATCCACCCCGACGCCTGGGCCCGCCTCGGACCCAGCGGTCGGTCCGTCGTGCTGGCCCACGAAGCCGCCCACGTCGCGGTGCGGGCAAGTGTGCCGGTCACCGCGCCGCTCTGGCTGGCCGAGGGGTACGCCGACCATGTCGGGTACCGCCACGCCGATGTCCCACCCGGCCGGCTTCTGGCGCCGCTCACCCACGCGGTGCGCAGTGGGGCCGCGCCCACACGACTCCCGACCGGCGCCGACCTCGACCCTGGCCGCGGCGACCCGGAGGTTGCCTACCTCGCCGCGTGGCAGGCGGTGGAACTGCTCGCCGAGGTGCGGGGCGAGGCAACCGTGCGCCGGTTCGTCATGGCGTGCTCTCCGCCGGGGTCAGCAACCGAAGCGGAGGCTGCGTGCGACGCCGCGCTCGAGAGCGTCGCAGACTGGTCCCGAGCCGAGTTCACTGCGGCGTGGCAGCACCGGCTGTCTGCCATGGCGCGCGGCCAGTGACCACCAAACCAGCGGGTCGGCGCTGGCCGGGATGTGGCTGCACCGCGACCGACGCCGCCACGAGCACCGCGACCAGCCAGAACTGGTTGTAGAACGCCTGTTTGTTGACCAGGCTCGCCACCACGAGGACGAAGGCCAGCCAGCGCAACACCTCGTCAACATCCGGTGCCCGCCGCCACACAGCAGCAGCCGCCACGGCCACTGCTGCGAGCATCAGCCCGCCAGTGACCGCGAAGGGCACCTCAACACCATGTTCGTTGAGCAGGTAGAGGTACCAGGTGTTGGCGAACCGGATCGGGGGGAACTCGACGAGCGCCACCACGGTGTCATTGACGAACGCACCGGAGTCGGCCACTACCCAGGGCAGCAGTAACGCCCCAGCGAGCCCGCCGGTGGCGAGCGTGCGTCGCCAGCCGAAACCCGGCCAGGCCAGCAGCACCGGCGCGAGCAGCGCGAGGTGCTGCTTGCTCGCGCACGCCATGGCAAGCGGGACCACCGCCCACCATCGGCGCCCCCGGTGTACCAGGACGGCCCACCACACCAGCAGCGCCGCCAGGACCGGCTCGGTCCAGGCCTGGTCTATCTGGGTGAGCGTGCCGGGGACAAGCACCACGACGGCGACCACCGAGCCAGCCCGCATGGCGCGCCCGTCGGCGAGCGTCCACACCCCGGCGAGCATGATGACGAACCACCCGAGCAACGCCCAGCGCACGTCGCCCGCGATCCATCGGCCGGGCGCGGTGAGCACCGCCATCCAGGGCAGGTAGGGAAACAGGTCCTGGACGCCGGGCGAGCCGGTCCACTGTTCGGTGTAGGGGTTCTCGCCTCGGCCGAGGGCGTCGGCACCTTGTTGGAGCACGACCCAGACATCGATCCGCGGCGCCCGGTCACCGAGAATGGTCACGACCGTGACGGCTACGTGGGTGCTCAGCGCGACGCCAACAGCCGCGATAGCCGCCCAGCGTCTGCCGAGGAGCAGCAGCGCGGCGCAGGTGAGGCCGCCCACCGTGAGCCCGGTGAGTGCTGCCGTAAGCCAGCCGCCGCGCAGATAGGTGAACAACGGCACCGTCAGCGTGAGCACCACCGAACCGACCAGGATGACGGGCGCGCACCAGGGCCGCCAGCGCACCTCGACCCGCCGGACCAGCCACCAGGCCAGCAGGCCGGTGACGACGGTCAGCGCGAACACGATCGCGACCCGGAACCGGACAACGCTCCACTGCAGCATCCCGAACCAGGTGAGCCACGCACTGGCCGCGAGCCCGGCGGGGAGGAAGGTGCGGGACGTCATCCGCCGTAGAGCGCGTCGACCTCGCCGGCGAAATCACGCATGACCGCGCCACGCTTGAGTTTCAGCGACGGAGTGAGGTGGCCGGACTCCTCGGTGAGATCGGTATCGAGGACGGCGAACCGGCGGATCGACTCGGCCGTGGACACTGCGGTGTTGGCGTCGTCGACCGCGCGTTGGATCTCGGCGAGTACGCGTTCGTCGGTGCGGGCTCGGGTGAACGGCACGTCGTCGAGCCCGTGGTTGGTAGCCCAACCCGGGTACATCTCGTCGTCGAGGGTGACCAGCGCGGCGACGAACGGCAGGCCGTCGCCGACGACCAGGCACTGGCTGACCAAGGGGTGAGCGCGCAGTTTGTCCTCGAGCACCGCAGGCGCGACGTTCTTCCCGCTCGCGGTGACGAGGATCTCCTTCTTCCGCCCGGTGATCCGCAGGAAGCCGTCGTCGTCGAGGTCTCCGAGGTCGCCAGTTCGCAACCATCCATCGACGACGGCGTCGGCGGTCGCAGTGTGCTGACCGTGGTATCCGCGGAAGACACCGACACCACGCAGCAGCACTTCCCCGGCGTCGTCGATCCGCACGTCGACGCCGGGGAGGGGCTGTCCGACGGTGCCGACCCGTAGCGCCCCCGGGCGGTTGACCGTCGCCGGCGCGGTCGTCTCGG
>JBOFJB010000301.1:0-5594 GCA_051650465.1 Dermatophilaceae bacterium
TCGGCGCCACCACGCTCGACGAGTACCGCAAACACATCGAGAAGGATGCCGCCCTCGAGCGCCGCTTCCAGCCGATCCAGGTCGCCGAGCCCACCCTCGCGCACGCTATCGAGATCCTCAAGGGCCTGCGCGACCGCTACGAGGCCCACCATCGGGTGTCGATCACGGATGGCGCGCTCGTCGCCGCGGCCAATATGGCCGACCGGTACGTCAACGACCGTTTCCTTCCGGACAAGGCGATCGACCTCATCGACGAGGCGGGCGCACGGTTGCGGATCCGCCGGATGACCGCGCCGCCAGACCTGCGCGAACTCGACGAGAAGATCGCGGTGGCGGTGCGCGAGAAGGAGTCAGCCATCGACGGCCAGGACTTCGAGAAGGCCGCGTCACTGCGGGATGACGAGAAGAAGTTGCGTACCGAGAAGGCCCGCCGCGAGACGGAGTGGAAGTCCGGCGACATGGACGTCATCGCCGAGGTCGACGAGGAACTCATCGCCGAGGTGCTCGCCGCGTCTACCGGTATCCCGGTCTTCAAACTGACCGAGGAGGAGTCCAGTCGGTTACTGCACATGGAGGACGAGCTACACAAGCGGGTCGTCGGGATGGATGACGCGATCAAGGCGCTCTCCCAAGCGATCCGGCGGACCCGTGCCGGCTTGAAAGACCCCCGCCGCCCAGGTGGCTCGTTCATCTTCGCTGGCCCGACCGGCGTCGGGAAGACCGAGTTGGCCAAGACACTCGCCGAGTTTCTCTTTGGCGACGAGGACAGCCTCATCCAGCTCGACATGAGCGAGTACAGCGAAAAGCACACGGTCTCGCGGCTGTTCGGCTCGCCACCCGGATACGTCGGTTACGAGGAGGGCGGGCAACTCACCGAGAAGGTGCGCCGCAAGCCGTTCTCGGTGGTGCTCTTCGACGAGGTCGAAAAGGCCCACCCGGAGATCTTCAACTCGTTGCTACAGGTGCTCGAGGACGGCCGGCTCACTGACTCCCAGGGCCGGATGGTCGACTTCAAAAACACCGTTATCATCATGACGACCAACCTCGGCACCAGAGACATTTCCAAGGGCTCGCTCGGCTTCTCCGCCGGCCCGGACACTCGTTCCGACTACGAGCGGATGAAGGCCAAGGTCATCGACGAACTCAAACAGCACTTCCGACCTGAGTTCCTTAACCGGGTCGACGACACGATCGTCTTCCCGCAGTTGACCCAGACCGAGATCGTGCAGATCGTTGACCTCGAGATCGCCAAACTTGACAAGCGGCTCAAGGACAAGGACATGGGCCTGGAACTCACCCAGGTAGCGAAGAACTTGCTCGCTACCAAGGGCTACGACCCGGTACTCGGGGCGCGCCCGCTGCGCCGCACTATCCAGCGCGAGATCGAGGACATGCTGTCCGAGAAGATCCTCTTCGGCGAACTGAAGTCCGGCGAGATCGTCGCGGTGGACGCCACCGGAGAGACCAAGGAGGACACCTTCTCCTTCACCGGAACCCCGCACACGCCCTCGATCGATCTGCCCGTAGTCGCCGCCGCAGAGGTGGCCGAGGGCTAAGGCTGCCTGACCGGCCAACACGCCGGGGGTCTCGTTGTAGCGGTAATACCGACGCGGTGAAGGAGCACGAATCGCATGGGCTCCACCGAGGTGGTGGTGCGATCCGCGCGCACCGGCGACGTTCGCGCCATCCGTGATCTCGTGGCGCCGCTCGCGGCCTCCCGGGTGCTGATCAGCAAGGACACCGTCGCCTACTACGAGATGGTGCAGGAGTTCCTCGTCGCGGAAGAAGGCGGCCGGGTGGTGGCGTGTGGTGCGCTCCACGTGATGTGGGAGGACCTGGGGGAGGTCCGGACCGTCGCGGTCGAGGCTTCAGCGCTCGGACGCGGCATCGGTTCGGCGGTACTCGACAAACTGGTCGACCGGGCACGGCACCTTGGACTGGCGCGGCTGTTCTGCCTGACCTTCGAGACCACGTTCTTCGCTCGTCACGGATTCGTACCGATCGAGGGTCAGGCCGTGGACCCGGCGGTCTACACCGAACTGCTGCGCTCGTACGACGAGGGAGTCGCCGAGTTCCTCGATCTCGAGCGGGTCAAGCCCAACACCCTCGGCAACACCCGGATGCTGCGCGTGCTGTGACCGGCGCAACCAGCGGAGCCGGACCAACGCAGCCGTGCCGACGAGGATTGTCGCGATAAGAACGAAGACTACGACGCCGACCGGCAGGGCGATCCCGGCCCGGTCGCTGACGGATGACGCCCGGTCGGCCGCCGCGTTGACCTCTCCGTCGGCGAGCAGCCTCTGCGCCTCTGACGCTCGGGTGTCGACGGCGAGAACCAGCGCGCCGAGCGCGCTCAGCGGGTCACGGTCGACCGTCGCGGTAGCCCGCGCGTCGCCGACCGCGCCGAGGGCAGCCTCGGCACGCGGAAGTGAACTGGCCAGTGCGGTGAAATCACCCTGGTCATCGGCCTCCTCGTAGGCCCGCCGCACCTCCGCGGGGACCTCGACGCCGGACCGCCGGGCCGCATCCTGCACGCGCGCCGCCGGAGCACCCAACGTGGCGATCGAGGCACGCACCCGCTCGGCGCGGTCGAACGACCAGTCGGCCATCGCGTCACGCAAACCCTGCGGCGGCAGCCACGCACCGTCGGCTTGGTCGACCGCGGCGTACGCCACACGTGCCTTCGCGCGGGGGGCGAGCTGGGACTGACCCGCGGAACCGAGTACCCAGGTGCGGTACACCTCCGCGCCGTTGGTCGCCCCGCCACGAGTCTCGGCGAGGTCGAGGAGACGCTGGGCGGTCGTGCGGGCGCCACCCCGCGATCCAGGGGCGTCGTACGCGCTTTCCCCGACGATGGCGCTGCGCAACACCGCGGCGAGTTCGGCGTCATCCATGTCGCCGAAGAGCGCCGACGCTGCAGCGAGGGATGCCGGATAGCCGTAACTGTCGACCGCGGCGGAGCGGTCTTCGGCCGACCCGCCCCACTCGGCAAGCGGCACCGCGCCCTCGTCGTTGCGTGACACCGGACGCCGGTCGGTCACCGTTCCTCTGGTGGCGACCACAGCCCGCTCGGCAAGCAGTTGCGCCAAGCCCTCGTACATCCACCGCTCAGAGAAGCGGTCACTGTTGACCCAGGCGTGGGCAAGTTCATGCAGGATTAGGTCGTCATCCAGAGTCTCGCCGACGACGATCTCGTCGCCGGTCGGGTCGAACCAGCCGTCGTAGCCACGAACCGACGGGGTGGGGTCTTCCCGGATTCGCTCCAGCCCACCCGGCCACGGAGTGCCGACGAGTCTCTCTAGCGCCGGGATGCCGGCCCGCACCTGGCCGTCCATGAAGTCGAGCCACTTCTGGTCGTCCGGGTAGCCGACGAGGAGAACCTCGTTGTCGGACACCGAGACCTGGCGCTTTACCACCTGTTCAGGGTCGCGAAGCGACACCACCGCCCACGACCCACCGTGGTCGTCGACAGCGGTCAAGCGGTGAGTGGTGGTCGATCCGGACTCGGTACGGGCGAAATCGTCCCGGGTGCTGTTGAAGGTCATCGTCGACGGAGCGACCACCTCAACGCTGTTCCGCCCGGAGTCGCCGAAGCCGTAGACCGAGAAGGTGGCGTAGCCCGGACCGACCCGGGTGCCGTCTTTCGAGCGTGGTGGCGCACCGGGCGTATCGAAGGTCAGCACGACCGTGCGACGCTGGCCGTAGGTCAGTCGAGGGAGGCTGATGCGGGCCAATCGTGTGCTGGGGTCATCGGTGCGTCGAAGCGACACCCCGAGAGCGCGCTCCCCACTTCGCGCGCGCAGGTTGGTCGCACCGGCCGGGACCGGCACCGTGTAACTGTCGAAGTAGTAGAAGACGACCCCGGATGACGTGCTGCGACTCGGCGCGACGTTCTCGATGTCGACGGTCACTGTCGCTCGGACCGTGGTGCGCTTGGCGTCGAGGACGTATCGGCTGGTTGACGTCGTCTGCAGCCCCTCTTCGGCAGTGGCCGGCGGAGTGGCGAGCGCGACGCCGAGGACGACCAGTGCAGCGCTCAGGGCCTGCGTCGTCGACCGCCTGACCCGCACAGGCATACCTCCTCTTGCTTGTCACCCCGCGGAATGTCACTGGAAAGTATGGCGCCTCGCGCCGGAGTTCACGACAAGGTGGCCGTGTCGGAACCCGGGCGACGGCATACTCCGCGCCACATCGCCAACCACCCGGCCGGGTCAGGCAAGGCGCCTTGCCAACATACCCGTGCCACACCGACGGTCCGTGGCCCGCCGGCGACGCGAGACGACCACGCTCCGGGCGCCGACCTCAAGACAACCGGTCGAACATCTCCTGCATCTGTCGGATCTGCTTGCTCTGCGTCGAAAAGACCTCAGCCGCGGTCTTCTCGACCTGTGGGTCGGAGGTGATCCGCACGTGCCGGTCGACCATCTCCAACGCGCCCTGATGATGGCGGACCATCAGGGTGAGAAACAGCCGGTCCGCAGCACCGCCACGTGCCACGGCGAGCCGCTGGATGTCAGCGTCGCTCGCCATCCCTGGCATGGAGTGGGAGTCGTGGTCGACCAGAAGCGGGTTCGTCGCCTCCGGTGGCACCGACTGGCCGCGGCCCTCCAGCCAGATAGCCATCGACCGGATCTCGGGCCGCTGCTCGTCGGCGATCCGGGAAGCCAGCGCGGCGACCTGGGCGTCGGCGAGGTCAGTGGCGACCGCATCGACCATGACGACGGCCTGTGAGTGGTGGACGATCATTTGCTGGAGGAACCTGGCATCGGCGGCCGAAGCGGTGGGCGTGACGGCCGGCGTGGCCTCCGGCCCGGTGAGGGTGCGGTTCGGCTCACCAGGTGCTCCGGGCTGAAGTACCGGCACGTCGGGGGCGGTCCCGGTGGCGGGCGGGAGGCGGCCCTCGTCGGTGCACCCCGCCAGGGCCAGCACCAGGACGGATGCCGCCAGCGCCACCCGGGTGCCTCGACCGGCGCGGGTGGGCCGATCAGGCATTGCCGTTGTGGGCATTGCATCAGGGTAAACGGGACGCGGCATCCGCGAGATTTCTTTACCCCGGGGATACCCAGGGCGGCCACGGCAGGGTTCATAGTGAAGTGGTCCCCATCCTCGCGACCCGTGGCGTGCCGCACGTGGCAGGCGCCGGTTGCCGATCACACACCGAGGTGGACATGAGACGGTTTACGCGGTTCGCAGCCGTGGCCGCCAGCACACTGGTGGCTCTCGTCGGCGGCGTCACGACGGTATCCGCGCGAGACGCTGTCGGCGTCGGCGGCACCGACCTCGCCCCCGACCAGATCGGGCGCAGCGCGAACATCGCAGCACTGAGCAACACCCCGCACCTGGGCCCGTTCGTGGGGCAGTTCGGTACCGATATCGCCTTCCAGGGCAACCGGGCCTACGTCGGCAACTACCAAGGCTTCGTCATCTACGACATCCGCAACCCCGAGAGCCCGCGGATCCTCTCGCAGGTGAACTGCCCCGGCTCGCAGAACGACGTCACCGTCTCGGGCAACCTGCTCTACGTGTCCACCGACTCCCCGCGCAGCGACTCGTCGTGCATGTCGACGGACGGCGACCCGACCCGCCGGTCCGCG
>JBOFJB010000302.1:0-2645 GCA_051650465.1 Dermatophilaceae bacterium
CCGCCAACGCGCTGGCCGTCGTGTGCGTGGTGCCGATCGCGATCTGTCTCGTCGTCTACTGGCGCCCCGACCTGCTGGCCCGCATCACCGCCTTCGCCGTGCTCGGCATCTACATCGCCTTCCAGGTGGTCGTCCTGGCGGCACTGCGCCAACGGCTCCGCGGATGGCGACCGGCCGGCCCATGGACCGTCGGCCGGTGGGGAATGGTCGTCAACGTCGCGGCGCTCGTCTACGGCGTGTTCGCCATGGTCCTGCTCGTCAAGCCCGCGCCCGGGACCGAGACGTTCCTCGACCGCTGGGTCGTCGCGATCGGCCTCGTGCTCATCGGCGGTATCGGCGCGTGCTACTTCATCCTCGCCCGTCCGGACCGGGTCTCGAGCCAGGTGCCCGAGGGTGACGCGTTGGAGGTGGCCGCCCGGCTCCAGGACGCCGGGAAGGAACCGACGCCACACTGACCAACACCCGAAGCGGGCCGAGTGACGACGCCCCGGCTCCCTCCCGTCCCCTCGCCTCAACTTTCCCGCCCGCACCCGGAAGCTTCAGGTCGGCACCCCTTCGGAAGTGGTGCGAACCTGAAGGTCTCGGGCGCGGGCGGGAAAGTTGAGGTCAGGGGTGGGAGGGGGCGGTGGGCGACGATCCGCCGCGAGCCCGTTTCGCGAGCGTCACCACCACGACGACCAGCGCACCGACGAGCGCGCCGAGCAGCGCCGACCCGAGCGTGTTCGTCACCCAGGCCAGCACGCCGCCGACCGCGCCGGTGGCGTCGCGCACCCACTCCTCGGCGCCGTGCACCACGTCGTACGGCCAGGTCAGCCCGAGCTCCTCGAGCCCGACGAGCAGGATGTGCCCGCCGACCCACAGCATCGCCACGATGCCGACCGTGGAGAGCACCGCGAGCAACCGCGGCATCCCCGCCACGAGCGCCCGGCCGAGCCGCTGCGCCCCCGGCGACTCGCGCTCGGCGAGCGAGAGCCCGATGTCGTCCATCTTGACGATCAGCGCCACCACGCCGTAGACGAGCACGGTGATAGCCACCGCCACGACCACGAGGATCGCCAGCAGCGTGCCGAACGGCTCGTCGGCCACCTCGTTCAGCGAGATCACCATGATCTCGGCGGAGAGGATGAAGTCGGTGCGGATGGCGCCGCCGACCATCGTCTTCTCGTGGTCGGCGCCGACCATCGCGGCGGGTGCCTCCTGCGGTTCGTGGTGGGCGAGCTTCTCCCAGATCTTCTCGGCGCCCTCGAAGCACAGGTAGGTGCCGCCGACCATCAGCAGCGGCGTCAGCAGCACCGGCAGGAACGCGTCGAGCGCCAGGATCGCCGGCAGGATGAAGAGCAGCTTGTTGCGCAGCGAGCCGACGGCGATCTTCTTGATGATCGGCAGCTCGCGCTCGGCCGCGAAGCCGTGCACGTAGCGCGGAGTGACCGCGGTGTCGTCGACCACCACCCCGGCAGCCTTCGCGCTGGCCCGACCCGCAGCGGCGCCGACGTCGTCGACGGATGCCGCCGCCAGCTTGGCGAGCGCGGCGATGTCGTCGAGCAGGGCCACCAGTCCGCCGGGCATGGGTCTCCTCGGATGCAGCCCTCCCGGGCACTGAACGTCTCGGCACCACGGTAGCGGTGCGACGGGAGTGTGCCCCTGCCGAGCACCGGGTACGACATCGAGAACCGACGAGACGAGAGGTGTCGACATGCGAGCAGTGGTGTGGCACGGCCGGCGCGACGTGCGGGTCGACGAGGTACCCGACCCGCGGATCGAGGACCCGGGAGATGCCGTCATCAGGGTGACGAGCACGAACATCTGCGGCTCCGACCTGCACCTGTACGAGGTGCTCGGGGCGTTCATGAACGACGGCGACATCCTCGGACACGAGCCGATGGGCATCGTCGAGGAGGTCGGCTCCGGGGTGACCGAGCTGCGCCCCGGCGACCGGGTCGTCATCCCGTTCCAGGTGTGCTGCGGCCACTGCTGGATGTGCGAACACGGCCTGCAGAGCCAGTGCGAGACCACCCAGGTACATGAACAGGGTTCGGGTGCAGCGCTGTTCGGCTACTCCAAACTGTACGGCAGCGTGCCCGGCGGGCAAGCCGAGTACCTCCGCGTGCCACAGGCGAACTACACGCACATCAAGGTGCCCGAGGGCCCGGCCGACGACCGGTTCGTCTACCTCTCCGACGTGCTGCCCACCGCCTGGCAGGCGGTCGCCTACGCCGACCCCGAGCCCGGCGGCACCCTGCTCGTCATGGGCCTCGGCCCGATCGGCGACATGTGTGCCCGGATCGCGCTCCATCGCGGCGTCGGCCGGGTGATCGGCGTGGACCTCGTCGACGAGCGCCTGGCCCGGGCCGCGGCACGAGGGGTCGAGACGATCGACGCCCGGGACGTCGACGACGTGGCCGAGGCGGTGCGCGAGCTCACCGGTGGGCGCGGCGCCGACGCCGTGGTCGACGCCGTGGGGATGGAGGCGCACGGCTCGCCCGTCGCGGGACTCGGCCACCGGGTGACGGCGCTGCTGCCGGATGCCGTCTCGGAGCCGCTGATGCAGAAGGTCGGCGTCGACAAGCTCGCCGCCCTGCACGCCGCGATCGACGCGGTGCGCCGCGGCGGCACCGTCTCGTTGTCGGGCGTCTACGGCGGCATGA
>JBOFJB010000303.1:0-2273 GCA_051650465.1 Dermatophilaceae bacterium
TGCACCCGAGAATGCGGCGGCGGCCAGCACGTGCTCGTCTCCCGGATCCGGTAGTCCGTAGGTTCCTTCCAGCGGCTCCCAGCCGACGACCTCTGCATCGTCGAACGCCTCACGCATCTGCGCAACGAGACGGGCCGCCCGCTCGGTCGCAGTCGCCTGACCGACACCACCGGCGCACGAGCTTCTGCGCCTCGTGCGGTTCGAGCTCGGCGAGAATTGCTGCACTCCACACTGGTCGGTAGAGCCCCTCGACAGCGAGGGAGAGCAGCAGATCCCGCTGCAGGCTCGGCCACAGCACGCAGGTGTCGAGCAACGCCGTGAACACCCGCAGAGCGGGTCAGGGAGTTACTCCTGATCGGTCAGGAACGCTCAGCTCGACGACGTGCCGCCACCGTGGCTCGCACCTCGCGCATCCGGGTCAAGGCGTCGTCGAGGTCCTCTTCCTCATCGAGGTCGACAGCCATCGCATCGAGAGCGGCGTACTGCGCGGTCCGTCGTACCTCGCGGTAGTCGAGC
Organism: Dermatophilaceae bacterium; assembly: GCA_051650465.1. Lineage (GTDB taxonomy): Bacteria > Actinomycetota > Actinomycetes > Actinomycetales > Dermatophilaceae > JBOFLG01. The sequence goes on from JBOFJB010000303.1 coordinate 517, forward strand.
AGAGCACGAAGGTCGATCCGGCGATGCGAGCCGACCTGCTCCGCGGGGATCTTGCCCTGGTCGATGAGCCGGATGACGGTGGGCCGGCTGACACCGAGCAGGTCGGCCGCCTCCTGCGTGGTGAGCGTGTGGTTGCGTGGCGCGACGGTGACCGCGACTCCCTGACGCAACGCCTCGGCCACCTGGCGCAACGCCCGGTAGACGGTGCTCGGCAACTCGACACGGTCGCCGCGCTCGGAGCCGGCGAGGAAGTACCGGGGTTCCGGTCGGACACCGCGAGACCTCTCATGGGCGTCCATGAAGTCGACTACCGGCGCAATGGAGTCGTCGGTGTCCGGAAGGTAGGTCTGGTCCTGGAGTGCAGTGGTGGGGGCCATGACGGTGCTCCTCCGCGAGCGCAGTGTGCATACATGCATAACGTCACAGCGTTCGTTCCGTGCGAATAGATCTGGTGACCATCCGTTCGGTCGGTTCTCGGCGACGAAGTCCGAGGCGAGCCAGGCCTGTGACCGGCGGGGGGCGTCATCCGGGAGAATCGGGCGGGATGACGCTCGCTACTCGCCTCGCCGGGGTGCCCACCGACCCGGATGCCGCGCTCGACGCCTTTCTGGGATGGGCCGGCGAGCGTGGCTTCACCCTGTACCCGGCGCAGGAGGAGGCGGTGCTCGCACTGGCGAGCGGCGCGCACGTCGTGCTGGCGACACCGACCGGGTCGGGGAAGTCGCTGGTGGCGGTGGCGGCGCACGCGCAGGCGCTCGGGTCGGGACGGCGCAGCTGGTACACGGCGCCGATCAAGGCGCTGGTCAGCGAGAAGTTCTTCGCGCTGGTCGAGATCCTCGGCGCCGAACAGGTCGGGATGCTCACCGGTGACGCTGCGGTCAACCCCGGCGCACCGGTCATCTGTGCCACGGCCGAGGTGCTCGCCAACCACGCACTGCGCGAAAGGGACTCGAGCGACATCGGCCTGGTGGTCATGGACGAGTTCCACTTCTACGCCGAGCCCGACCGTGGCTGGGCCTGGCAGGTCCCACTGCTGCTCCTGCCCGAGACGCAGTTCCTGCTGATGTCCGCGACCCTGGGCGACACCGGCGCACTCGAGCGTGACCTCACCGGCCGCTCGGGCCGCGAGACGGTGGCAGTGGCCGGCGCCGAACGGCCCGTGCCACTGACGTTCGAGTGGGTGCTGACACCGGTGCACGAGACGATCGAGCTGCTGCTGCGCGACGACCGGGCGCCGGTGTACGTCGTCTCGTTCACCCAGTCGGGCGCGGTCGAGCAGGCGCAGGCGCTGGCGTCGGTCGACGTCGTCTCGGCGGCGCGGAAGGCCGAGCTCAAGGACGCCGTCGGTGGGTTCCGCTTCGGCAAGGGCTTCGGCCAGACCTTGCGGCGGCTGGTGCTGCACGGCATCGGGGTACACCACGCGGGGATGCTGCCGAAGTACCGCCGGCTCGTCGAGACCCTCGCCCAGGCCGGGCTGCTCGCCGTCATCTGCGGCACCGACACGCTGGGCGTCGGCATCAACGTCCCCATCCGCACGGTGTTGTTGACCTCGCTGGTGAAGTACGACGGGCGGCGGCAGCGGGTGCTGCGGGCCCGCGAGTTCCACCAGATCGCCGGACGCGCCGGTCGCGCCGGCTTCGACACGGTGGGCCACGTCGTCGTCCAGGCACCCGAGCACGTCATCGAGAACTCCAAGCTGGTCGCCAAGGCCGGTGACGACCCGAAGAAGCTGCGGCGCGTCATCCGCAAGAAGCCGC
>JBOFJB010000304.1:0-22175 GCA_051650465.1 Dermatophilaceae bacterium
GCCGAGGCCTCCCGCAGACTCGGGTCGGCAGGGTCCTGGAGATCCTCGCGCCACATCACCGCGAAGCACCCACGCTCGGCGCGAGCGAAGGCGAGGTACGCCCGGCCCAGCGCCTCCAGCTCGTCGAGCGGGTGGCCGTCGTCAGTCGTGGCGCTGGTGCCAGCCCCGCCAGCCGCGCGGGTCGCGCGGGTCGTGCCAGCCGCGCGGGTCGCCTCGGTCGCGTCGGTCGCGTCGCGGAAGTACTCCAGCAACCGCCGATGCGCCTCAGTGGCGACCGCGGTGAGCAGCGCCCTCCGGTCGCGGAAGTGGTTCTTCGGCGCTGCGTGACTCACCCCGAGTTCGCGAGCGAGGGCCCGCAGGCTCACCTCGGACGGGCCAGCCTCGGCGGCCGCGCGGATCGCGGCCGCGACGAGCTCGCCGCGGAGGTCGCCGGCGTAGTAGGTGCGGTTGCGTGAACCGCTTCGGGTCGTCATCCGACCATCGTACGCATGAAGTTGACATTGACAATCTCCGAATGTCATCCTGAGATTGCCACTGTCAATCTAACTGAGGAGCCCGCCATGACCGCCCAGCACCCACTGCACGCGGCGCCGGCCACGACCACGCCGTTGACATCAGCCGTGCCGATGACACCCACCCCCCGACGGGAGCGTGACGCCTGTGCGGTGCTCGCCGACGCCTTCGCCGCCGACCCGTGGGCGGCGTACGTCCTCGGCGCACCGGCGTCCAACCGGGCCACCGCGCTCGCTGCGGTGATGCGTGCACCGGTGCACATCGCCCGGCGCCGCGGCGGCCTCGCCCTCCTCGACGACGCCGCCGGGAAGGTCGGCGCCGCGGCCACCTGGATCCCCGCCGGCGGCACCCACGTCGGGTTCGCGGACGCGGTCCGGGCACGCGCCCTGCTGGTGCCGGTGGTCGCCGGCATCCGCACGATGACCCGGCTCACCCAGGACGAGGCCGAACTCACCGAGGTCGTGGCGGGTCATGGCCGCCCCGGCGACGCCTACGCGTGGGTGCTGGGCGTGCGACGCGACCTGCACGGCCGCGGGCTCGGCCGGGCGGTGGTCGACCTCGCCTGCGATCAGGCCCGACAGCGCGGTTTTCGGCGGATGACGCTGAACACCGATACCCCCACCAACGTCGCGATCTACCAGCGGCTCGGCTTCGAGTTGTGCGGCACCGCCCGCCGCAGGTCCGGCCTGCTCGCCCACGTCATGGCCCGCCCACTCGGCTGACCGGCAGACGGATGACGTGTGCACCCCCGTAGGCGGAACCGTGCGACGGCCGTGCCGCATGCACCGGCCGTGCCGCATGCACTGGTCGACCCGGCGCCCGCTGGCGCCTGGGTCACACGCGGTCGCGACGACCCGAACGTCAGGCGCAGAACTCGTTGCCCTCCGGGTCGCGCATCACGGCCCAGTGCACGCCGAGGTCGGTACGGTCGCCGACGAAGGTCGCACCGAGCACCTGCAGGCGCGCCACCTCGTCGGCGACCCGCTGTCGTTGAACGTCGATCGGCACCGACGGGCCACCGCCGGTGAGCAGGTCGATGTGCACGCGGTTCTTGCCGGCCTTCGTCTCGGGCACCTGCTGGATGAAGATGCGCGGCTGCGCCTCGGCCTCCAGCGCAGCCGCCGAGTTCCAGCGATCCTCGGGAACGCCCTGGGCGGGAAAGCCGGCCAGTCAGGGAAGTCTCCCGGCGGAGGAGGGACGGCGTACCCGCGCGACTGGAGCGCCCCGGCCCAGAACTCGGCCAGCGCGGCCGGGTCGGCGGCGTCGATGACTACCTGGATGGGCGTTGTCGAACGGTTCATGACCCCTGAGTCTTGCGCACGACCCCGACATCGAACCCTGCCCGAACTGCTTGCGCCGGCAACATCGTCGACGACGCCCGTCGGCCCGACCTGCGCGGTACGAGCGGTCGTCGGCATCCGCGCTGGCCGTCATCGGGCTCGACCCGCTGACGATGTTTCGTCTCAGGTGCCGGCCATGAACTCCCGGAAAGCGGCGGTCGCGTCATCCGGGGAAACCGTGCGAGCGCTGGTGGAGGCGCCGCCACGGAGTCCCCCGGGTGCCGCCTCATCCGGGCTCGCCGTCGCGATGACCTCCACCTCTGCCCGGCCTCGGGGAACCCGGAACGACGCGAGGGTGACCACCTCGCTGTCGGCATCCCGAGGTTCGCGCACCGCGCGGTACCGCACCGACAGCGCGTCGGCACTCGCCTCCAGGATGCCGTAGCCCTTGTACGCCGAATTCGCGTAGGCGAGATGCGGGTTGGCGGCCCGAACGATCGGGTCGAGGACTGCGGCAACCGCATTGCGGCCGTCCTCGGTGCTCGCGATCCGGTCGGTGGCGCCCGGCGAGGTCACCGAGCCGGCGACGAACTCGGTGGCGACCGGCGCACCGGCATCCAGCCCCAGCGTGCGCACCGACCGGTCGCGTCCGGTGCGGGAGACCTCACCGGCGAAGAAGGTGTGGATGTCGCCGGTGAGCAGCGCGACATCCTCGACCCCGGCGGCGGCCACCGCGTCGAGCACCGCGGCCCGCTCGAACCCGTAGCCGTCCCACGAGTCGGTGTTGACCGTGAAGCCGGGCACCAGGTCGAGCGACATCGCCATGACCTGGTTGGCCACCAGGCGCCAGGAGGCCCGGCTGTCGGTGAGGCCGCCGACCAGCCAGTCCCGCTGTGCCACACCGAGAATGGTGGCGTCGGAGGTGAGCACGTCGCGCGGGTCGAGGCACGCCGCGACTGCGCCGTCGTCGGGGTTGCACGGCTGGTCGGTGCGGTACTGGCGGGTGTCGAGGGTGAATAGGTCGACTTGACCGAAGGCGCGCCGCCCGTAGGTGCGGTCCGGCTCCTGGGGGTTGCGGATCACCGGCATCGCCTCGAACCAGGCCCGGTAGCCGGCGGCGCGGCGCTCGCCGAACGGGATGTCGCGGCCGTCGCCGGACCGGCCACCTGGCCAGGGACCGGCGTAGTTGTCCTCGACCTCGTGGTCGTCCCAGATCGGCACCAGGGGTGCGATCGCGCGCACGGCCCGCAGGTCCGGGTCCGAGTGGTACGCGGCGTAGTTCGCCCGGTACTCCTCGAGCGTGCGCACCTGGCCATCGGGTGTTGCCGGCGTCTGGCGCACGGCACCGTCAGCGAAGGCCGTCTCGTATTGGTAGTCGCCGAGGCACACCACGAGATCGGGGTCCTGAGCGGCGAGGTCACGGTGCGCGGCGTCGTAGCCGGCGCCGAACTCCTGGCAGGAGAAGAACGCCACCCGGTTCGGCCGAGCCGGGTGGCGGCGCGAGCCGGAACCGGCCGACCGGAGAGCTCACCCCATCGGCGGTCTCGAAGCGATACCAGAAACGTTCCCCGGCGCGCAGCCGGCCACCGCCGATGCGTACCCGGGCCGTGCCGGCGGCATCGACATCCGCGAGCGCCTCGGTGCGGGCTACGACCGACCCGAACTCCGGGTCGGTCGCGACCTCGACGGCGAGGCGGGCCGCGCCGGTCAGCCCGGCGCAGTGCGTCCACAGCGTCACCGCGCGATCGGTGACCTGGCCGCTGGCCACCCCCTGGTCGAAGGCCACGTCGCGGGCTCCGGGCACCGCGGCATGGGCTCGGGAGAGATCGGCGGCCTGCACCACCCAAAGCCCAGCGGCACCGACAGCCGACGAGACCACCAGCCGGCGGGACGGCAGCGAACGGGCGGAGAGTGGAGGACCATGCACCGATGACGTCATACACCGATCGTGCGGTGCCGGTCGGCGACGTGCAATCGGTGGGGCGGTCGCACGGTGACCCGGCGCCGACGCTTCGCCGAAGCGTCCACCAGCGGTCATCGCCAGCCTCTTCTCGTCCACCTCGGCGTCGGCCGACGTTCACCAGAGAGTGGCGAGGTCGGCGACATCGGCGAACGCACGGTCGCGGGTGACCAGGGTCAGCCCCTCGGTGAGGCACTGCGCCGCGAGCGCGCGGTCGAACGGGTCGCGGTGTTCCCACTCGAGCCGTCCGGCGAGCAGGGCATGTCCGTCGGAGATCGGAAGCCGCCGCGCGAGCAAACGACGGCAGTGCTCGCCGAATCCGTCGACGAACTGCTCGCCATCGGGCAGTTTGCCGAACCTGGTCTTCGTCGCGAGTTCCCAGGCCGTCACCGCGGACACGTGAACATCGGCATCACTCTCGAGGACGTCCATCACCGCTGGTCCCAGGCGGTCGAGGTCGGCGATCGCCCACACGAAGGCGTGGGTGTCGAGCAGGTAGCTCACCGGATGCCGTTCTCCCACAGCGCGATCGCCTCGTCGGGGAGGGGGTCGAACGCCGAGTCCGGAACGTGGACGTCGAGAAAGCCGAGCTGCCGGCGGTCGTGGCGCGGCATCGGAACCAACTTCGCCACCGGCGTGTCACCGCGCGCGATCACGACCTCCTCGCCAGCCTCGACGTCCTTGAGGATCGCGGAGAGATGCGTCTTGGCGTACTGCACCTTCACCGTGGTCACACCCATTACCGTAGGTTGGTCAACTCACGTGGTCAACCGTGCTCATCCCGCCGGGTGATCCACTCGGACGTCTCGCCCGAACCCCACCGACCTCGGGACGGATGCCGGGGCGCGCCACGGCATCCGCGGCCGAGCGCGCGGCCACCTCAGAGGTGGATCTGGTGGCCGAGGACGCCCTCGACGGCCTCGAGGATCGACTCGCTCAGCGTGGGGTGGGCGAAGACGTTGCGGGCCACCTCGTGCGCGGTGAGATCCCACTTCTGGGCGAGGGTAAGCACCGGCAGCAACTCGGTGACGTCCGGGCCGATCAAGTGGGCCCCGAGGATCTCGCCGTGCGCGGCATCCGCGACGATCTTGACGAAGCCCACTCCGTCGGCCAGCCCCTGCGCCTTGCCGTTGGCCGAGAACGGGAAGGTGCCGACCTTGACGTCGTGGCCCTTCTCTTTCGCCTGGGCCTCGGTGTACCCGAACGAGCCGATCTGCGGGTGGCAGTAGGTGGCTCGCGGGACGAAGTCGTACTCGACCGGCATCGTGTCGACACCGCCGATGGTCTCGGCCGCGACGATGGCCTGCGCGGATGCCGTGTGCGCGAGCATGAGTTTGGCCGTGCAGTCGCCGATGGCGTAGACGTTCGGCACGTTCGTGCGGCAGTACTCGTCGATGGCGACGGCACCGCGGTCGGTGAGGTGCACCCCGGCCGACTCCAGGCCGTAGCCCTCGGTGCGCGGCGCGAACCCGATGGCCGACATGAACTTGCCGGCCTCGAGCACCTGGGAGTCGCCACCCGCCGCCGGCGAGACCGTGACCCGCACGCCCGAGCCAGTGTCCTCGACACTCTCGACCTTCGTCGAGAGCATGACCTTCACGCCGAGCTTCTTGTATTGGCGGGCGAGTTCCTTGGAGACGTCGGCGTCCTCGGTGGGCACCATCCGGTCGAGAAACTCGACGATTGTGACGTCGACGCCGAAACTCTTCATCACGTAGGCGAACTCGACGCCGATCGCCCCGGACCCGGCGATGACGATCGACTCGGGGAGCGTCTCGTCGAGGATCTGCTCCTCGTAGGTGACCACGTTCGGCGACACCTCGACCCCGGGGATCATCCGGGTCAGCGCACCGGTCGCGATCACGAGGTGATCGAAGGTGATGGTGCGGGTCGAGCCGTCGTTGAGCGCGACATCCACCGAAGTCGCCGAGGTGAGCGTGCCCCAGCCGTCGACCTCCTCAACCTTGTTCTTCTTCATCAGGTAGTGCACGCCCTTGACGATGGTGGCCGACACCGTGCGCGAGCGCGCATGGGTGGCGCCGTACTTCATCGTCGCCTCGCCCTCGATGCCGAAGACGGCCTTCTGATGCTGCAGCGTGTGCGCGAGTTCGGCGTTCTTGATCAGTGCCTTGCTCGGGATACAGCCGACGTTGAGGCACACCCCGCCCCAGTACTTCTTCTCGACCACCGCGACCTTCTTGCCCAACTGCGCGGCGCGGATCGCCGCCACATAGCCGCCGGGACCGGCACCGAGCACGAGAACATCGACATCCGCCATGCCTGGCAGCCTATCCATCCGGACCAGGCCGGATGACGCCCGCCTGCCGCCGGTCAGGCTGGGAGTGGCGCCTGGCCAGAGTCAGGGAACCAGATGGCGATCTCGCGTGCAGCGGACTCCGGGGAGTCGGAGCCGTGCACGATGTTCTGCTGGACCGGAAGTCCCCAGTCACGGCCGAGGTCGCCGCGGATGGTGCCGGGGGCGGCCATGGTCGGGTCGGTAGCACCGGCGAGCGAGCGGAAGCCCTCGATGCAGCGGTGCCCTTCGACAACCACGGCGGCGACTGGGCCGGACAACATGAACTCGACCAGCGGTGCGAAGAACGGCTTGCCCTCGTGCTCGGCGTAATGCTCGTGCAACTGCTCGACCACCGGGGTCAGCATGGCCAGTGCAGTGAGACGGTAACCCTTGCTTTCGATCCGGCGCAGCACCTCGCCGGTGAGGCCGCGTGCGACGCCGTCAGGCTTGACAAGGACGAGAGAGCGTTCGATGGTCACGGCGGACACCCTAGCCACCGGCAGCCGGCGCTCCACCCGATGGCCTGACCACCCGATGGCTCGATGGCGTGCCGACGGACCGTCGACCGCGGGATGGCAGGTTCCTCGCCCGGGCCGGGCCGGCGAGACTCGCACCCCGCGGACCACGGGCAAACCGGCCGCATCATGGCCCTGAGCGGGTCAGGCCTGACCCGCTCCGCCGCGCGCGGCGGGCTCCCGCTCGGCGACACTACGGTCGACCCGCCCGCCCAGCACCAGCATCAGCACCCACAACCCGGTGAAGATCGCCGCGACACCCGCCATCGCGGGCACGAGAATCGCACAGCCCCACGTCACCAACTGCACCAGCCAACCGAGCGTGATGCCGACCGGCCCGCGCATCAGACCGGCGGCGCCCACCGCGAGCACAGCCAGCCCAAGGCCCAGCCACAGCAGGCGCGTGCCGTCATCCGGCCGGCCGCCGGCGACGGCGACCGCCCGCGCGACGAGAGCAAAGAACGAGAGGATGACGGCCTGCCCGAGGAGCACGAGCGCCAGCAACCGGAAGGTGAACTTCCCCTGACGTCCGTAGAGCGGGATACCACTCACGGTGCGCTCCTCGAGCCGGCCGCGATGGTCACCCGCCCAGCGTAGGCGTGGCGCGGTCGTCGTCAGCGGCCAGTCCCAATCGTCTGCGCTGGCTCACGGTGCCACCGAGAATCCGGGCCGGGGTGTCGTCGCCGTACTCGTGCTCGTGCCCGGCGAGCAGGCCGCCGTCCTCGTCACGTACCCGGAAGGGCGCGGTGCCGGTGACCGTGGGAGCGTGCCGGCCCTCGCCACGGGTCTTTCGCAACGACAGGCCGATCGAGGTGGCGATGATCGTGGCGACGACGGCGAGCGAGATCGTCGTCGGGATGTAGTAGACGTCGATCTTCAGCAGCATCTTGATGCCGACCCAGATGAGCACCAGCGCGAGGCCCGCCTTGAGGTAGACGAACCGGTGCACGAGGTCGGCGAGCAGGAAGTACATCGCCCGCAAGCCGAGGATGGCGAATGCGTTGGCCGTGAAGACGAGGAAGACCTCGTCGGTGACCGCGAAGATCGCCGGGATCGAGTCGACCGCGAAGATGATGTCGGTGACCTCGACGAGAACCAGCACGGCGAGCAGCGGGGTCGCGACGAGCACGCCGTTCCGCCGAATCCAGAATCGCTGGCCCCGGTACTCGTCGATCATCGGCACAACGCGCCGGAACCACTGCAGCGTGCGCGACTGACCGGGATCGATGTGGGTGTTGCGCTGCATGAGCATCTTCCATCCCGTGACGAGCAGGAACGCAGCGAACAGGTAGAGCACCCAGGAGAAACTCGCGATCAGTGCCGACCCGCCGGCGATGAACACCGCCCGGAAGATCAGGGCGCCGAGCACGCCGTAGAACAGCACCCGGTGTTGGTACTCCCGTGGCACGGCGAAGAAGGTGAAGATGATCGCCCAGACGAACACGTTGTCGACGGCGAGCGACTTCTCGATGAGATACCCAGCGAAGTACTGCTGACCGAACTCGGCGCCGTAGAGGCCCCAGATCACGGCGCCGAACGCGACCCCGAACGCGACCCACACGCCCGACCAGGTGGCGGCCTCCTTGACGGAGATCACGTGCGCGTCGCGGTGCATGAACAGGTCGAGGGCAAGCATGGCGAGGATGACGCCGAGAACGGCGGCCCACGCCCAGAAGGGAACGTCCATGGTGGAAGACCTCGCTTCGTCACACATCGGCTGACACGAGGGTCTCTCCCGGCCGTCCCGCTCGGGGCCGGCCCGCCACGCCGGAGCCGGCGGCTCGCGGTGACGACGTGGCGAAGGCGGTGGGGTACTCCCCCTCGGCCCGGGCCACGCTGCCTGGACACCAGGCATAACGTCAACGGCCCGCTTCTGGTGCCCGACGGTGGTCGAGCCTCCCAGCGATGGCCGATGTGCTCCTCAGCGGCGGCGAGTGTCGCGGTGGGTCTCGACCGCGGCTTTGGCGGCCCTGAGCCCGGCGCCGGTCTCAGCCCGGTAGTGCTTGATGGCCAGGACAAGACGGCCGCGGTCGAGCGCGTCGTCGATGACCGCCGTGGCGTGGGGGGACAACTCAGCGACCGGCGTAAACGAGAGCGGGCCGCTCGACCTCCCGCGTAGCGCCGAGGTGACGACAAACCAGAGCAACACCAGCAAGGCCACGACGAGGAGAATCCTGAAGGCGGGGGACACGCCTCTCAGGATAAGTGCGTCGGCACCATCCAGGACACATCGAGACCGCGCCATCACCGTCGCCCTGCGGCCTGCAAGGTGGGCGTACGGAGACCATCACGCACGACGCCCCGCGGTCAGCCGTCGTTGGCACCCAGCAGCATCCGCACGTCGGCTGCGGTGACGACCGAACCAGTGGCGATCACACCTCCCCCGACCCCGCTCTCGTCGGCAAGCGCGGCGGCCCGGTCGAGCGCGTCGGGCAGGTCGTCGACAACCGTGACTCGGTGCTCGCCGAAGATGTCGGCGGCGATCTCGCCGAGTTCGGCGGGGCGCATCGACCGCGGCGAGGTGTTGCGCGACACCACGACCTGGTCCAGCGCCGGCTCCAGCGCCTCGACCATTTCGGCGACGTCCTTGTCGCGCATCACGGCGAGCACCCCGACCAGGTGGGTGAAGGTGAACGAGTCGGCCAGCGCCGCCCGCAGGGCTCGAGCGCCGGCAGGGTTGTGGGCCGCGTCGACCAGCACGGTCGGGCTACGGCGCACCATCTCGAGCCGGCCCGGGGACGTCACCGACGCGAGCGCAGCCCGCAGCACGTCGATGTCGACCGGCTGCTCGCCGCCGCCGACGAACGCCTCGACCGCGGCCACTGCCGCGGCCGCGTTCTGCGCCTGGTGCGGCCCGTGCAACGGCAGGTACAGGTCGGGATAGTCGCCGGCGAGGCCACGCAGCGACACCTGCTGCCCACCCACCGCGACGTCCCGGGCCACCACGCCAAAGTCGTTGCCCTCCAGCACGACTCGTGCGCCCACTTGGGCGGCGCGGTCCACGAGAACAGGCACCACGTCATCCGCGTCCTGGAGCGCGACCACGACGATCCCGCCGGCTTTGATGATGCCCGCCTTCTCGGTCGCAATCTCCACCACGGTGTCGCCGAGGAAGCGCCGATGGTCGAGGTCGACCGGGGTGATGACGCTGACCGGCGCATCGACGACATTGGTGGCGTCCCAGGAGCCGCCCATCCCGACCTCGACTACCGCCGCGTCCACCGGCAAATCGGCGAATGCCGCATAGGCGACGGCGACCAGCACCTCGAAGTACGTCATCCGCGGCCCGCCGTCGGTGCGCGAGCGAGCGTCGACCATCTCGACGAACGGGATGACGTCGTCGTAGGCCGCGAGAAAACGCTCGGCGTCGATCGGCCTGCCCCCCAACGAGATCCGCTCGAGCACCGAGTGCAGGTGCGGCGAGGTGAACCGCCCGGTCGTCAGGCCCAACTGGCCGAGCACGGCCTCGATGATCCGAGCGGTCGAGGTCTTGCCGTTGGTGCCGGTGAGGTGGATGACGGGAAACGCATGCTGCGGGTCGCCGAGCAGGTCGACGACTCCGGCGATGCGGTCGAGCGACGGCTGGAGCTCGTGTTCCGGCGCGCGGGCGAGGATCGCGGCCTCGACCGCACGCAACCGCCCAGTCTGCTCAAGGAGGCGGGCCGCCTCGCGCTGCACGGCATCGGGTGCGGGACTCACCCGACCATCCTCGCACCCGCCGGCGACGCGACGATGCGGGCTGGTCGGGGCCGGTGGTGGTCGACCGGCTCGATCAGCCCTTGCGCTTCGTGCAGGCGCTGCCGACGTTCGCGACGTCACCGCGGTCGACGACGACCTGCTTGCTGGCGATGACCTTGCCGCCAGCGCTGCAGGTGAGCATCCACGCCTCCTTGACACCGGTGAGCACCTCTGGGTCGGGCGACCGGAACGTGACGCCACCGGTCCAGTCGCTGGCAGCGCCACCGGCATAGTTGTTCACCTCGACCCGGTACGTGCCGGGCACCGGGTCGATGAGCACGGCCGTCTCCGGGTTGTTCTCACTGGCAGCCGAGCCGACCTCGCGGCCCTGGGCGTCGTAGATGACGACATCCCAGTCGACCGCGGTGTCGGGCCACTGCACGCGGATCTCCGCCTTGGCATTGTCATACCGCGGCATACCCTCGATGGTGAAGGTCGTCGACTCCGAGGCGCCCACTGCCGGCGTGCCGGCCGGGTTGGTCAGCGACTGCGTCGGCTGCGGCGGAGCGAGCGGGTCACGACCCCACCGGCCGGCCACCACGGGTCGGGTCGAGGGGTTCACCGCCATCCGAAACGTGCCACCGGTCGAGGTGTACGAACTGGTCAACTCGTTCTCATAGGTGAGCGGCTCGCCCACGGTGCCGTCGGGCTGGATGACCGGCGAGGTCGTGCCGAGGAACTGCTTGCGCACCGTGATGGTGCGACCGGCCGGGGCATCACCCCGGATGACCGAGTGGTACGCCGGGTCGACGGTCGCCTCGGCCATCCGGTAGTACGCCTCGCGGTTGCCGCCCTTGCCCGCGCCGACCGCCGGCTCCAGGCCGAGGTACTCGGCGACGACCGCGTCTTGGTAGGCCGGGTGGAAAGCGTCCGGGCCGATCTCGAAGGTGAAGCCATACCCGCCGGTCTGCCAGTAACTCCAGTCCTCCGTGGAGCCCGAGGTGTCGTACAACTCGAACGCCGGCTGGTTCACGTAGTTGTTGGCACCGGTCATCGTGGCACCGAGCGCCTTGTACTGCGGTTCGTCGGGTGCGTAGCCGGTGGCGGCGATCGCCGGCGGGCGCAGCACGAGGTTGCTGTAGGTGTGGTTGCTGATCAGGTTGGTGACCTGGCGCCCAGAGATGAGCGTGCGGATGTTGTCGACTTCGGGAGTGTCGCCCGGGGCGTCACCGCGGTAGGTGTCGCTGCTCCAGTTGGCGTCCGCGCCCGGGCCACCCCAGAAGCCGGGGTAGTTGCGGTTCGGGTCGGTGCCGCGCAGCCGCCCGGCCGGGTTGTCAGCACAGGCGCCTCCGAGGTACTCCGCTGGCGTGATCGAGGAGACCGTGCAGTTCTTGCGCTTCATCTCGTAGTCGAACAGCGAGAAGTCGCCGAGCGGCTCCGCCTTGCGCGAAATGTCGTAGCCGTCGACGTTGACGACCGGGACGATGATGACGCGGCTCTTGCGCAGGATGTTCTTCGTGCGGTCGTCGGTGCGGTAGTTCTTCAGCAGGTCGTAGCCGAACTCCATGGCGTGCTCGACCGACGGCCACTCGCGGGCGTGGTGAGCACCCATGAGCAGGAACACCGGCTTGCCGTCGCGCACGTTGGCGGCATTTGTCGAGATCTCGATGCCGCGGACCTCTCGGCCCCCGACACTGCGGTTGGCCAGCGTGAGCGGCCGTACCAGGTCGGGGTACCTGCGGGCGAGACGGTCGAGTTCGTTGTTGACCTCGGGAAGGGTGCGGTAGGAGTCGCGTCCGCTCGGTAGCGGCGAGGCTGCGGTCTTGGCCGCGTACGCACGGTCGGCGGCGCGCGAGGTGCGCTCGGTGGCGGCGAGGTCGCCGTCCTCGACCCGCCAGGTGAAGCCGGCGTCGCGGAGGCGCTGCTCGTCATCCGGGCCCCACAGCAGCACCTCGACACCGGTGGCGTCCCCATGCTCGGTGGTGTCGAGTCCGAGGGCGGCGACCTTGCTGCGCTCGGCCCGGGTGTCAGCGTTGACGTGCACGACCTTCACCTTCCCGGGCTGCGGGGTGGGGGGCTTCGGCGCGGCGGCGGCGAGCCCGGCCCCGGCGAGCACCACTGCCGCGGCGAGCCCGGCGGCCACCGGGACGCGTCGCGCGTGGACAGGAAGACGGACGGGCCGCATGGGCTGCTCCTCGGGTCGACGGCGTTCGAGATGACGACGGAGCAGACGGTAGCGGCTCGGAGGTGTGCACGTCATTCCCCGTCGACTCGGACGTCGTGGGGGGCGGTCCCGGCTCTCTCGCGGATGACGTGCCGCCGGTGCCGCCGGCGATCCGGCGGATCAGCCGGTGTCGGTGATGTGTCGGTGGTCGCCCTCCTCGGCGTAGACGTCGCTGGCGGTACTGCGCCACCACCGCGGGCCCGCCAGCCCGTCGTCAACGGCCTGGCAGGCCGATTGACCCTGGGCCGACGCTACCCGGCCGCTGCTCGGACACCGGTCGGCTCTTGAACGCTGCCGGCTGGAAGGGCACCTGCAGCGTTGGCCGGTGACCGCTGCGATGAGGTCGAAATCGTTGTCGTAGTGCAGCACTGCGAGGTCGAGCGACTCCGCTGCGGCGGCGACCAGGAGGTCGGGAACCCTGCGCCCCCGGTGGCTGCGTTCGGCCAGCAGTCGTTGGACCTGCAGCGCCCGCCGCACGTGGGCGGCGGTGGTATCGACTGCATCGGCGAGGTCCACGGCCGCCATGAGGCGGTCCCACTCGTCTGCGTTGCGCGCGGAGTAGCCGATCTCCAGGTCGCAGATGCGCGGCCGTGCGAGCTGCCCGTCGACAGCGAGCGGTTCGACCACCTCCCGCACCGCCGGATGAGCCAGACGGGTCAGGACGCTGGTGTCGATGAGGAAGCTCAGCGCCATGCGTCTGATCGGTCGTCGAGGTCGACGATGCGGGGCTACTCCCGGTCGGCGCGCACCTTCAGCCGGATCCGAAGGCCGGATCCATCACTCAGTTGGGTAGTGACGTCGGACCATTCCTGATCGTGGACGCCGTGGGTGTGCTCCTGTTCGGGGGCGAACCCGGGGATGACGTCGATCTGCTCGACCTCGGCGCTCACCGTCGCCAGGGTCTCACCCTCGATCAGCGACCGGTGTCGCTCCACAGCCTCAACCACGTGCTCACCACCCGACAGCACGAGCTCGATGCGGTCGGAGACCGCCAGGCCGCGGTCACGCCGTGCCGTCTGCACCGCTCGGACGATGTCCCGTGCCGTTCCCTCGAACTCGAGCTCCGGTGTCACGCTGGTGTCGAGGATGAGGACCGACCCATCGGGGAGCACGGCGGTCGCAGACGATCCGACCCCCGAGAGGTCGGTTGGTGCCACGTCGAACGCGACGGCGCCTTCGTTGACGACCGTCTCGAGTGCGTACTCGCCCTCCACGAGTTCGATGCCACCCGCCGTCACCGTGCCGTCATCGGCCACCGACCACTCGCCGGACTTACTGGCCCGGATGACCGCCTGTACGTCCTTACCGAGTCGCGGACCCGCCGCACGGGCGTGGACCACGAGCCGCTGAGTGGTGAGACCGCTGGCGACGACGTCCGCACTGTCGAGGACCCGCACGAACTTGACGTTGAGCTCGTCGGCCACGATGTCGGCGAACGGCTGCAGCGCCGCCGGATCCTTCGTGACCACCGTCAGTGAGGCCAGCGGGAGGCGGACGCGCAGACGCTCGGCCTTGCGCAGCGAGGACCCGGCCGAGCAGACCGCGCGCACCTGGTTCATCGCGGCGACCAGCGCGTCGTCGGAAGGCAGCTGTGCGGCATCCGGCCAGTCGGCGAGGTGCACGGAGCGGCCCCCGGTGAGCCCGCGCCACACCTCCTCGGTGACCAGCGGGAGCAGCGGCGCCGCCACCCGGGTGAGCACCTCGAGCGTGGTGAACAACGTGTCGAACGCCGCTTCGGCCGCGGACGAGTCGCCAGAGCCGGTGTCCCAGAACCGTTCCCGGGACCGGCGGATGTACCAGTTGGTAAGCACGTCGACGAACTGGCGCACCGACTCGCACGCGCCGGCGACGTCGTACCCGTCCAGTTGCCCGGCGACCGACTCGACCAGCCCGCGCAGTGTGGCGAGCAGGTAGCGGTCCAGCGGGTCGGATGACGCGGCCGACCACCGCGCCTCGTACCCGGCGCTGTCCCGCATCGCGTTCGCGTACAGCACGAAGAAGTACCAACTGCTCCAGAGCGGGAGGAGCACCTGGCGCACGCCCTCGCGGATGCCCTCCTCGGTGACGACGAGGTTGCCCCCGCGCAGGATCGGCGACGCCATGAGGAACCACCGCATCGCGTCGGCACCGTCCCGGTCGAACACCTCACGTACGTCGGGGTAGTTCTTCAGCGACTTGCTCATCTTCTGGCCGTCGCTGCCGAGCACGATGCCGTGCGACACGCACGAGGAGAACGCCGGACGATCGAAGAGCGCGGTAGCCAGCACGTGCAGCGTGTAGAACCACCCGCGGGTCTGCCCGATGTACTCGACGATGAAGTCCCCGGGGAAGTGATGCTCGAACCAGTCGGCACTCTCGAACGGGTAATGCACTTGGGCGAAACTCATCGACCCCGAGTCGAACCACACGTCGAGGACGTCCGGGATGCGGCGCATCGTCGCGGCGCCGCTGGGGTCGTCGGGGTTGGGCCGGGTGAGACGGTCGACGAACGGGCGATGCAGATCCGGCTCACCCAACTCGTTGACCGGCAGTTGGCCGAAGTCGCGCTCCAATTCGGCGAAGGAGCCGTACACGTCGACCCGGGGAAAGCGGGCGTCATCTGAGACCCACACTGGGATCGGGCTGCCCCAGAACCGATTTCGCGAGATCGACCAGTCGCGGGCGTTCTCTAGCCAGGTGCCGAACTGACCGCCCTTGATGTGCTCGGGAACCCAGGTGATCTCCTGGTTCAACTCGACCATGCGGTCCTTGAGTTTGGTTACCTCGACGAACCACGACTCGACGCCCTTGTAGATGAGCGGCTCGCGGCAGCGCCAGCAGTGCGGGTAACTGTGGTCGTAGGTCTCCCGCCGCAACAGCACCGTGCCCGGCGTGACCGCAGCGGGGTCGCCGGTACCCCGGGTGGCCGCCTTGAGGTGCTCGATGACCAGCGGATTGGCGTCGAAGACATGGACGCCCTCGTAGTCGGCGACCGGTGCGGTGAACCGGCCGTCCGGGCCCACCGGCATCACCGCCTCGATGCCCTCGCGGTCGATGACCTCCTTGTCGACCTCACCGAACGCGCCCGCAGTGTGCACCACCCCGGTGCCGTCGGTGGTGGTGACGGCGTCGTCGGCGAGTACCACCCGGAAGGCGTTCGGATGGTCCGCGTAGTACGAGAACGGCGGCGCGTAGCGCCGGCCGGCGAGGTCGGCACCGCGGTACCGGCCCACGACGGTGACGTCGCCGGTCGCGTCGGCGAGTTCGCGCAGGTACCCGCCCAGGCGCGCCTCGGCCAGGAGGTAGCGCGCAGCGCGCCCGGCATCCGGGACGGGCGCCTCGACGACGACGTAGTCGATCTCGGAGCCCACCATGACGGCGAGGTTCGACGGCAGCGTCCATGGCGTCGTTGTCCACACCAGCACGTGCGCGCCGTCGAGTACGGGGTCGTTGCCGGTGTCCTCGAGGAGGTACCCAACGGTGACGGCCGGGTCCTGCCGGCGCTGATAGACGTCGTCGTCCATGCGCAACTCGTGGTTCGACAGCGGCGTCTGATCATTCCAGCAGTAGGGCAACACCCGGAACCCCTGGTAGACGAACCCCTTGTCGTACAGGGTCTTGAACGCCCACAGCACCGACTCCATGAACCATGGCTCGAGCGTCTTGTAGTCCCGGTCGAAGTCCACCCAGCGGGCCTGCCGGGTCACGTACTCGCGCCACTCACCGGCGTACCGCATCACCGAGTCACGGCAGGTGGCATTGAACGTCTCGACCCCCAGCTCGAGGATCTCCTCCTTGGTGGTGATCCCGAGTTGGCTCATCGCCTCGAGCTCGGCGGGCAGCCCGTGGGTGTCCCAGCCGAACCGGCGCTCCACCCGGCGTCCGCGCATCGTCTGGTACCGCGGCACGACATCCTTGACGTAGCCGGTGAGCAAATGGCCATAGTGCGGCAGCCCGTTCGCGAACGGCGGACCGTCGTAGAACACGAACTCGTTGGCGCCGTCCGCCCCTGCCGGGCGGTTCTCGACCGAGGCGCGGAAGGTGTCGTCGCGCTCCCAGTGCGCAAGGACGGCCTCTTCGATGAGCGGGAAGCGCGGACTGGCCGGCACGCCGGTGTCGGCTTTGGTGTGCTGGTCGGTGGTCAAGACCTTGGGGTACGTCATCGGGGGTGTTCCTCGCCGGGGATCGGTGTGGTTCGTCAGCCACGAGGACGACGGCTGCATCCGTCATCCGCGGCCCGGTCCGGGTGCGGTCCCGCGGACTGCGGGCCAGACGGGTGCGTACCTCCGCGGTACCACCTCGCTTGCCGCCAGCTTCGCGGGCGACCTCTCTGGTGCCGGGCCGTGACGTGACCCTCGACGTCCGGTTCTAGTGAGGAGCGGTGCCGGATGACGCCCGCGCCCGTTCTTCCGGAAGGCTCGCCGCTGATGACGGCTCGAACGCCCTGTCGACGCAACCGTAGCGGACCTCAGCAGCAGGTCGCCGCGACGTTCGCGCCGCCCGGCTGGCATGGGCCCGCACGACCGGCTGGCGCGGATGGAGCACAGCCCGCCATCCGCGCCAGTAGCGGCGCCCGGCCGTTCGGATACCACTGACCGGACGCACAAGAGCACCTCGGTGGCATCGCGAGCGACGGCGACGCCGACAGACCACGCCGCGGAGGGAGTAGGATCTCGCTGGTCGTCTCCCTAGGCGGCACCCACACGCACTCGTCGGGGAGTGCCGGTCAAAGTCCGGCACTATCTCGCAGCCGTTGGCCACGCGGGCCTCAGCCGTCGTGGCGAGTCGGAACCCGCCGGGTGCGAGCGGCGCAGTACTCCAGGGACGCGGGTCCGGAGGGCCAGCCCGTGCTGGCGTTCGGGCGCGTCACGAACGGCCTGAGGAAGGCGTTGTTGTCTGCCACCACACCCCGCCAGGACAGGTTCGCCCGCCTCGTCGGCGCGATCGTCCTTGTCGCGGCCCTGCCGGCCACACCAGCGGTCGCTGGCGTAGCCGGCCTGCCCCGCGGGGCAACGTCCGGCGCGACCCCCACGCCGAGCGTCACCGACTCATCCACCCCGGACGCCACCCGGACGCCGAGCGCTCCTACCTCGCCCAGCGAGAACACCACACCCCCGTCGAGCGCGACTGCCTCACCCACGCCGAGCACCCGGCCCCCACCGAGCCCGAGTAGCACCCCGACGCCCCCGACGCCGACCCCGACGGCGCGCATCGTGCCAGGGGGGCGCACCACCGACTTCGGCCCCGCGGCCCCAAGCGGCCCGGTCACGACCACCGACCCCGCGCAACTTGCCGGCCACTACCTCGCCCGCGAACTACGCGCCAGCGGCTACACGTTCAGCACCAAGGTCGACGGAGTTCAGTACCCCGACCTCGGGCTCGTCGCCGACGTCGCCCTTGCGCTCGACGCGGCCGGCACCGGTCAGGATGTCGCAGCGCAAGCCACCGCCACCCTGGCCGAGCGGCTTCGTGAGTACCTCGGGTTCGACGCCGACAGCGACTCCACGACACCCGATGACCTCTATGCAGGCTCGGTCGCCAAGGCGCTCAACGTCGCTGTCGCGCAGGGTGCCGCGCCGCGGGACTTCGGCGGCGTCAACCTGGTGGCCACGCTCGAAGGTCTTGAACGACCCACCGGCAGGTTCTCCGACACGGGCACCGAAGACTACTCCACCACCATCACCCAGTCGCTGGCAGTGATCGGCCTCAGCCGAGCCGGGCGGGTCGTCACCGACGACTCGCTCCGTTACCTGCTCGCGCAGCAGTGCCCGAACGGTGGCTTCCGACTGGTCATGGACAACAACGGCTGCGACGCCGACGACGACGCCGACCCCGACTCCACGGCGATGGCGGTCCAGGCGCTGCTCGCGGTGGGTAGCGACACCACTGCCGCCGATGACGGCCTGGACTTTATCGCCTCTCGTCAACGCGACGACGGCGGCGTCGGCGGCGCGGGCCCCGCCGAGCCAGTCAATGCCAACAGCACTGGCCTGGCCGGTCAGGCCTTCACTGCTGGCGGGCGCACCGCGCAGGCCCGGCTGGCGAACTCCTATCTCCTCGCCCTGCAGTTCGGCTGTTCCTTCCCCGCCACTCTGCGCGGCGGCATCGCCTACGACACCACGGCGTTCGACGCGCGGGAGATTGCCGGTGAGGACGCCACCTCGAGCAACCAGGACCGACGGGCCACTGCTCAGGCCGCTCTGTCGCTGTCCGGGACCCCGTTGTACGCGGTGACCGCCGACGGTGCCGACGCCTCGGCGCCCGTGCCTGACTGTGTCGCAGCCGAACCCGCGCCCAGCCGTACGCCGACCGTCGACTCGCGCACCCCGGACCAAGACCCGGCGGGCGGCAGTACGACCGACGACACCAGCGCCGCCGGTGCATTGTTTAGGTCCACGAGAGCGTCCGAGGACCTGGCGCGCACTGGGACCGACCCCGTGCTCCCGATCGTGCTCGGGCTGCTGCTGCTCGTCATGGGAGCCGCGGCGGTCGTGGTGTCCCGCCCGCAGGGTACGCACTCCTGACCCTGGCCGTTCTCATCGCCGCGGGGCCGGAGACCCGGCCCGGGGGCAGCCACGCTGACACTTGCCGCCCTCCCCCATTCCGGGCACCTGGATGGCTGCGCACCCGCCCGCCACCGAGCTGGCAGAATCGGCCCCATGAACCCTCTGGAACTGGACGAGGACGCCGCGTGGCTGAGCCGGGAAGAGTTGGACTCCGCGCGGGCACGGTTGCCTATTCTCTATGTGGACTGTGTGCCGGTGCGGGTCGACGACCGCGGCGCCGTCACCGCGGTGGGCGTGCTACTCCGGCTCGACGGCGAAGGCAGGGTGAGCCGCGAGTTGGTGTCCGGGCGGGTGCTGCATCACGAACGGGTGCGCGACGCCGTAGTGCGGCACCTGGAGAAGGACCTCGGACCGATGGCGCTGCCGCGGGTGCCGGCGAGCCCTCAGCCGTTCACGGTGGCTGAGTACTTTCCCATGCCAGGGGTCACACCGTTCCACGACCCACGCCAGCACGCGGTCTCACTGGCGTTCGTCGTGCCGATCGGCGGCGACTGCGCGCCACAGCACGATGCGCTAGACCTCACCTGGCTCACCCCGGAGCAGGCACTCGACCCGGTAGTCCAAGCCGAGATGGACCGTGGCCACGGCGTGCTACTGCGGATGGCGCTCGCGCACGTCGGCCACCCCGTCTGACCACGGGGGAAGGGTCACGTATTGAACTTGTCCTGGGTTCGGGTCATGTCATGGTGGTCGGCCGAGCGCGCCGCCTCAAGCGTGGGTGCGGTGCCGCCGAGCCGGGCAGGGAGCCACCGCAGGTCGTCGCCGGTGAGCGGCGGGTACGCCGCCTGCTGGGCGTCGAGCAATGCCTGCATCGCCACCTTGACCCGAGCGGTCGCCTCGGTGACGTCCTCACGACGACCGATATCGATCGGCTCGCCCACGGCAATATGCACGGGGATGCCGGCACGCCCCATCCGCTTCGGGAGATCCTTGGTCCACACCCGGTGCCCACCCCAAATCGTGGTCGGCAGCACGGGTACCCGCGCGACCTGGGCCATCTTCACCGCACCTGGCTTCAACTCCTTGAGGTCGAAGGAGCGTGACATCGTCGCTTCCGGGAAGACGCCGACGACCTCACCGTCGCGCAGCGCGCGCACAGCGTCCGCGAATGCCCGCCCGCCGGAATGACGGTCGACAGGGATGTGGCCCATACCCCGCATCAGCGGCCCGGCGACGCGGTGCGCGAAAATCGACTTCTTGGCCATGAACCGCACATACCGGCGGTGCGGCCACGCTGCGAGCCCGGCATACATGAAGTCGAGGTACGACGTGTGGTTGACCGCCATCACGGCCCCGCCAGTTCGCGGGACATGATGCTGGCCTTCAAGAGTCAGCCTGGTGCCCTGGAGAAAGAACAGGGTGTGCACGGCCCCGACAACGGTGCGATAAACCGGGTCCATGACGCCCACCCTAGGGAAGCGCTGATCTTCTCGGTAGTCGGGAAGGCCAGCCGCGCAGCACGGTCGGCAACCGGCGCGACGGGATGTGGGCGACGCTGTCACGATCGCCGCGATGCCGCCGTCGCCGCTGCCCACCGGGAATCACGCCGACCTCGGTCGGTCGGCTGCGCCAGACCGAGGCTGTCGAACACGCGGCCCGCCCCGGCCCCCCACAGAACCCGCTGGAGCACGCGCCCTTGGTCTGGAATGAGGCGCACGTCCCTGGTCTGGGAGGATGACGCGCATGACCGACCAGCGTCCCGCGCCGCGTCCTGCCTCCGTGCCCGACCGGCCCACGCTCGACGGGCTCGAAGACAAATGGGCGGCGGTCTGGGAGGCCGACGGCACCTACCGCTTCGACCGGGAGGCGGCCCTCGCAGGCCCTCGTGAGGCGGTGTTCTCAATCGACACCCCGCCACCGACCGCGAGCGGGTCGCTGCACATGGGGCACGTGTTCAGTTACACCCACACCGACTGCATGGCGCGCTATCAGCGGATGCGCGGGCGCAACGTGTTCTACCCGATCGGCTGGGACGACAACGGGCTGCCCACCGAGAAGCGCGTGCAGAACTACTACGGGGTCCGCGGGGATGCCACGCTGCATCACGACCCAGCCTTCGAGCCGCCGTTCCGCGGCAACACCAGGAGCATGAAGGCGGCTGACGAGCAGCCGATCTCGCGGCAGAACTTCATCGAACTGTGCGACGAACTGACCGTCGAGGACGAGAAGGCGTTCGAGTCGCTGTTCCGGCGCATCGGGCACAGCTACGACTGGAGCATCACCTACCGGACGATCGACGACCATTCGCGGGCGACGTCGCAACAGGCGTTCCTGCGCAACGTCCGGCGCGGCGAGGCGTACCAGGCCGAGGCGCCCGGCCTGTGGGACGTCACGTTCCAGACCGCGGTCGCCCAGGCCGAACTGGAAGCCCGTGACTACCCGGGGCACTACCACCGGGTCGCCTTCCACGGACCGACCGGCCCGGTGCACATCGAGACCACCCGTCCCGAGCTCCTCCCCAGTTGTGTCGCACTGGTCGCTCATCCGGATGACGAGCGGTACCTCCCGCTGTTCGGGTCCACGGTGCGCACTCCGCTGTTCGACGTCGAGGTGCCGGTCCTCGCACATCCCGCCGCCGAGATGGACAAAGGCGCCGGCATCGCGATGTGCTGCACTTTCGGTGACCTCACAGACGTCACCTGGTGGCGCGAGTTGCAACTGCCGACGCGGTCGGTCATCACTCGCTCCGGCCGGCTCCAGGCTGAGGTCCCCGAGTGGCTCGCCGACGGTCCTGGCGCGGCCCTCTACGCCGAGAACCTTTCCGGGCGAACAGCATTCGGCGCCCGGGAGGCTGTCGTCTCGGCGTTGCGCACCAGCGGCGACCTGGACGGCGAGCCGACAGCGACCCAGCGCAAGGCCAGCTTCTACGAACGCGGCGAGAAGCCGCTGGAGATCGTCACCACTCGTCAGTGGTACCTCCGCAACGGCGGCCGTGAACTCGAACTGAACACCCGACTCGTCGAGCAGGGCGAGGCGGTCACCTTCCATCCGGCGTTCATGAGGTCGCGCTATACCAACTGGGTCGAAGGGCTCAACGGCGACTGGCTGGTCTCGCGGCAGCGCTTCTTCGGCGTGCCGATTCCGGTCTGGTACCCGGTCGACGACGACGGCGAGCCGGTGTACGACCAACCGATCCTGCCCGATGAGGCGTCCCTGCCAGTCGA